>JAFPWQ010000145.1 GCA_017394925.1 Synergistaceae bacterium | reverse complement strand
TGATCTAAAAGCCAATGCTCCAGAACAAGTGCGTTTTGCTCAGGTAATGCGACAAACAGGCATTTTTTATCAGACAAAGCGAGGTGAAGTTGTACCTAAAGAATATTCTGAGCCATATATGAATGCAGATCTTGCAACTATAGGAAAGCTATGTTTGTGTGCTATATTGCAACTTCCTTGTACAAGTCGTAATACTCCATCTATTATGTACAAAAAGACTGGTTACTATGACACTATCTTCAATGGTGATCAATTACAGATTGCTAAAATATGTGAAGAATTATTGTATATTGATCATTATTTTAGGAATCGTTTCATAAAAGACTTTGATAAGGAAAATAAATCAATATCTGGAGCAGAAGATATTGTTTCTTTTGCACATAATGCCAGAACTATTTGTATTGCATTTATTTCTTTAGCTTCAAGATACAAGCAGGGAAACATTACAGATGATGATATTAGTAAGTTAGCATATCTACAGCCTGAAGCTATATTTAAGATATTCCGCAATATGAATGGAGTTAAATACATTTTTCCTAAGTCATTGTTTCAGAGGAAAGACGAATATGATAATGTACTAAAAAAACTTTTCAATCTCATAATTTCTTCTGGAATTGCAATGTATACAGCTGCAAAAACTTATGATCCTTCAGTGAATGCAACAAATTTTTTAAAAATGGATAACAATTACTACAAAATTCTTAGCAGTCAATGGTTACAAATAAAAGCTGGCATTAATATTATCTTTAACGATATTGATAAATAATACCTGAACATTAAATGCAAGATCAGGATAAAATTTCCTCCCAGAAAATTAATCTGAGAGGGATAATTTTTATCTCGCAAATCGTTCTGATATTCTCAATGCCTTACGCCGCGATTCATCTATGCATTCAATTGCGTCATCAATTCCGTTAAGCTCATCACCGTCATATGCGCTCAGAGTTTCTTCAACGACTGAGGGAATATCAGTGAATGCGATTCTGCCCTTCAGGAATGAATCAACAGCAGCCTCATCAGCACCCACAAGCACAGCAGGATACGCACCCCTCATGCGCATAACCTCACGGGCAATTCTCAGTGCAGGAAAGCGATTCGTATCTGGAATCTCAAATCTCACATCATGAATATCATATGCGGGTCTCTTAAACGAATCGCATGGGAAGAATCTCTCAGGCCAGAATAAACATGATGCCGCAGGAAGTTTCATATCAGGTTCAGCCGCGAGCATTTTAACGCTTCCGTCTTCAAATTCAATCAGGCCATGAACGAATGAGCCCGGCGAGATTAACGCGTCAACCTGTGAGTCGTTAAGTCCGAATAAATACATTGCTTCGATTAACTCAATGCCTTTGTTCATGAGAGTCGCACTGTCAATCGTAATCTTTGCTCCCATGTTCCACACCGGATGCTTTAATGCCATGTCGGGAGTAACGCGCTTTAACTCTTCATACGAGAAATTTCTGAACGGTCCGCCTGACGCAGTGAGATATATTTTCCTCACGAATGATTTATCTTCGCCGTGTAAGCATTGCCATATCGCGTTATGTTCACTGTCTACGGGTCGTAATTGCAAGTCATGTTTCACGAGAGGCATTACCCATTTACCTGCGGCTACTATGCTTTCTTTATTCGCGAGTGATATTGTCTTTCCTGCTTTGAGTGCTGAACACAGAGCCTTAATTGCACTCGTACCAGATGAGACAAAAGCAACGTGTTCAATTTCAGAATCACATGCAATTTCTTCAAGTCCATGTTCACCAGATTGTTCATAGGCATAAACTTTTTTCACTGAAAATTTTTCTGCAAGTGCCTTTAACTTTTCGGACATGTGATTAGCCGCAAGTGCCTTAACACAAATTTTATCCGGCCATGCTTCACATACAGACATAACTGAACTTCCGACACTGCCGGTTGCACCGATAACTCCCAGATTTATCATGACAGCATCACCCTCAATAACAAGTACGTAAGCAGACCATTAAATAAAATACTGTCGAAACGGTCAAGCATTCCACCATGACCGGGAATGAGTGAGCCTGAATCTTTCTGTCCTGATTCACGCTTGATTAATGACTCGGCAAGGTCTCCAATCTGGCCTGCAATACCGCAGATGAATCCGATGAAGATTAACGGATAAGCGGGTAAACTGTAATAATATATTGCACATGCATTTACGATAAGACTTCCGAGTATGCCGGCAATGAATCCCTGTACTGTTTTTCCGGGACTCACATACTCGCACAATTTCACCGAACCGAATAATCTGCCGCCTATATATGCTCCGACATCACAGCCCCATGTACACACGAAAAGCGTAATTAACACCTGACGGCCGAACGAATAATCACGAAGCATAATCATGCAGACCCACGGAACTGTGATATAAAGTACGCCTGAGATAACTCCTCCGGCATTAGTGATTGCATAACTCTCTGCACCTTTCGTTAATTGCTTCCTGAAGACCTCAACAACGAATACCGAGCATACACACAAAGCTAAAATCATGCCTAAGACTATTGGCTGTGGATTCTCACGTGCCGCCGCGATTAAGAATATCAATGAGAATATATAACCCATACCCGGAGATATTCTCATGTTCTTGCGCTTTCCAGATGTGTCCGTTCTCTGAATCAGCCTGTAGTATTCGCCCAGTGATAACATTGCAATTAATGACGCTATGATTGTCCATGCAATGCCGCCGTAGTTTATGCCGCCGATTATCACAAGAACGATGAAGACACTGCTTATTGTTCGCGTGAAGAACTCCTGATTGAAGAGTGCATTATTTCTTGATGTTGCCATAGCGACGATCCCTTCCGGCATAATCATCAAGTGCTTTGCGTAATTCTGCCTCGTCAAAGTCCGGCCAGTGTATATCGGTGAAGTAATACTCACTGTATGCGCTCTCCCATAACCAGAAGTTGCTTAGTCTTAATTCGCCGCTCGTACGGATAATCAAATCTGGGTCAGGCACATCAGGAAGATAAAAATGATTCTGCAAATCCTGTTCGGTAACATTGCCCTGATGACCCGAAGCAATCAACGCATTCACAGCATCAAGAATTTCTGCGCGTCCTCCGTAGTTAATGCACAGAATGAAATCCATAATATTCTGGTCAGCTGTGTAATCTTCTGCCCATTTCATTTGTTCAAGCAAATCTTCGGGTATCTTGTCTTTTCGTCCGCAGAAACGTATTCTAACGCCTTCGGATTTTAGCTCGTCGACTTTATTCTTAATGTAATATCTGAACAGGCTCATCAGGCCGGTAACTTCCATTACGGGACGGTTCCAGTTTTCTGTTGAGAATGCATAGACGGAAAAGTATCTTATGCCCTCATGTTTAACGAGTCTAACCATTTTTTCGAGTGTGCGTAGTCCTGCACGATGACCCATTAATCTCGGAAGGTTTCTTTTTTTTGCCCAGCGTCCGTTGCCGTCAAGAATGATTGCTAAGTGATTTGGTTTCTTTTGTTCTTCGGTCAAAATTATTCAGCTCTCCTTGCTTTAATTTTAATCTTTCAGTTCGTCTATTTTAGCTTTTAAATCTTTTACGTCCTGCCACATTAAATATCTCGGACTTTCTACAGCTCTTGATTCATTGCGCAATAAATAACTCGGATGGAACATCGGAAATAATTTAATTCCGCGCCAGTCAATCCATTTGCCTCTTAAATTTGTTATGCCCTGCTTAGTGTTCAATAGTGCCTGCGTTGGAACATTGCCGAGAGTAACAACTATATCGGGGTGAAGTAATAATAATTGTGCCTCAAGAAAATTTCTGCATGCTTCAATCTCTTTAGCGTTCGGGTTACGATTGTCCGGCGGTCTGCATTTCACGGTGTTAGTTATGTACACTGAATCCCTGCGTATATTTCCGCCCTTCTCAAGTATATCCGTCAATAGTCTTCCTGCTTTGCCTACGAATGGCCTTCCTGATTCGTCTTCTTCCTGACCGGGACCCTCGCCGACAATGACGACTCTGCAATTGAGCGGACCTTCACCGGGAACTGTATAAGTTCTTGTTCTGCATAACTCACACTTAGTGCATGATGCGATTTGTGTGTGCAGTTCTTCAAATACTGAATTTATATCTCTCATAAGAATATCTCGTTTACTTTTATATTTACGCGCCGTATTTCCATTCCGGTAAAGTAACTCAGACCCATGCGAATTTTTTGCTGCAATGACTTTGCGATTGACAATGCACTTCTGCTTCCGAGAGTTAAATCTATCTCAATGCTTAATTCTATTCTGTCATCAAGAGTGTCTAAATCAATCTCGCGGATTTTTTTCACATGCTCACTGTCTAAAAGTTTTCGTGTCATCGCTAATATTGCATCTGAGCCTATTGTAACTTTTCCGTTGAAACTGAATAACGGCTTTACTATCGTGTTCCGTGATTCGTCTTTATCCCTGCCCTTGAAGAATCCGCGTATCTGACTCACGAGCTTTCCTGCAAAATTCTGTTCAATTTGTGCTTTTGCTACAGGGACTACATGCTGCTTTTTCTCTCTGCGTTCACGTAATGCCGCTTCAATTTCTTCGGGAGTAGATATGTCTGTTATATTAATTATTTTTTCGGGGGGATTAAGACCTAAACGCGTGATTATTTTTTCAATCATGCCTTCTGAAGTTGCGAGTATCATTAACTTTTCGGGAGTATGTTTTGCAAGATAATTCACAACTTCGTCTCTGTGTTCAGGATATTCAAATATTGCGCGTCTGATTGCCCGCAACCTGTTTATCTCGGACTTTGCGCTTCTTCCTGCTAAGATTCTTCCGCGTGATATTACCAGACCGTCATCAATGATGAAATCGATTCCGTTCTGACGTGCGACATGAGTAGCGCGATGACTTTTTCCTGTGCCTGCAGGACCAACGAATGCATATATTTTTATTTTTGAGAGTTCATCAGACGAGTTCAACCTGAGCACCAAGAGATTTTAATTTTTTGTCGATCGATTCATATCCCCGCCAGACATGCACCATATCTTCGACTACCGTCTCGCCTTTTGCCGCAAGTCCTGCAATGATTAACGCAGCACCGGCTCTGAGATCCGTAGCTTTGACATTAGCACCCTGTAACTTTTCAACGCCGCGAATAATTGCAACATCACGCGAGATCTGAATATCAGCACCCATTCGATTAAGTTCCTGAGCATAAAGGAATCGTGCCTGAAAAACGCTTTCTTCAATTGTGCTTACTCCTCTTGCAAGAGATAATGCTGCTCCCATCTGAGGCTGTGAGTCCGTTGGGAATCCGGGATACGGCATAGTCTTAACGCTTATGGGATGAAGTCTCTTTTTCGCAGGGAATATTTCGATTACGTTTCTTCTGACTGAAAATTTTGCTCCGGCTTCTTCAAGTTTAGCGAGTATTGCATCGATATGTGAAGGCACAATGTCTTCAATCTTGATATGTCCGTTAGTCATTACGCCTGCAAGAATGTATGTACATGCTTCGATTCGATCCGGGATAACTTTTTCATGGCCTGAATGTGTAGATTCAATTCCCTGAATGCGGACTCCGCCGGTACCTTCAAGCTCAACGGGAACGCCTATACACCTTAGAGCCGCCGCAAGATTATCGATTTCTGGTTCACGGGCTATATTCTCGATTATAGTTTCTCCCTGTGCAAGTGAAGCCGCCATCATTAAATTCTCAGTTGCTCCCACAGACGGAAAATCTAAATATATTCTTCGGCCCCGCAATTTTCCTTTTACGCTTGCATGTACTACTCCGTTCTGAATATCTATATCTGCTCCCATTTGCTTTAAGCCTTTGAGATGCAGATCAATCGGTCTTGCTCCTATTGAACATCCGCCGGGCAACGGAAGAGATACGCGTCCGCAGCTTGCAAGTACAGGACCAAGAAGCAAGGATGAGCCTCGCATTTTTCTGGCTAAACTTTCTGAGACTTCGTATTTGATTTCATCAGGAACATGAAATAATATTTGTGATTTCGTTTCATCGCGTTTTATTTCTGCTTTTACTCCGAGATCCTCAATTAATGCAATCATCGTATTAATGTCATAGAGATCAGGAACGTTATCGAGTGTTAAAGTCTGACCCCGTAATAATAAGCATACGGCCATGACAGGAAGAGCGGCATTTTTTGCGCCCTGAGTTTTTATTGTTCCGTTCAGAGGTATTCCCCCGTTGATTTTCATTACGTTTTCTATGTTTCGTTACTCCTTTCTAGATCATTAAAATATTTTATTATTGCCTCATGTATCTTTGCGCTTGCTGTTCCGTCTCCAAAAGGCATAATATTTTTCCCGATTATCGCCTTCATATAATCTGGTTCATTCAGAATCCTTAATGACTCATCACGAATATTCTCACGTTTTGTCCCCACAAGAATACATGTTCCGTGAGTAATCGCATCTGGTCTTTCTGAAATGTCCGCATGATTAGCACAGGCTTATTGATTGCACTCGCTTCCTCCTGAACTCCTCCGCTGTCTGAAAGAATAAACACGCTTCTGTTCATCGCATAAACGAATTCGGGATAATTTAACGGCTCAGCGAATATCACATTGTCATCATAACCGTCAAGGCATTCATGAATCACATCACGGACAACAGGATTTTTATGCAGCGGAATCAAAAAGACTACATCATTGCGTTCATGAATAACATCAATAACTCCTTCGCATATTCCCCTGAGTGTTTCGCCCCATGATTCGCGCCTGTGTGCTGTCATTAAGACTAACGGCCTGCCTTCAGCTTTCCGCATGTATTCAGGTTCACGAATTCCCTTCTGCTTTTCGAGAATCGCATATAATGCATCAATAACTGTATTGCCCGTTATGTGAATATGATTCTCATCAATGCCCTCACGAATCAAATTGTCAGCGTCTCCCTGTGTAGGCGGGAAAAACATCTTTGCTATTCTGTCAGTGAGTAACCTGTTAGCTTCTTCTGGGAATGGCAGACTCAAATCATGACTCCGTAATCCTGCCTCAACATGGCCGACCGGTATATGTCTGTAGAACCCGGCAAGAGCAGCCGCAAATGTTGTTGATGTATCGCCGTGTACCAGAATCATATCCTGTTCATGAACATCAAGAAATTCCCCCACTCCCTGCAATACACTCGCTGTGATGTAATCGAGAGTCTGAGTCTTCTTCATGATATTGAGATTCACATCGGGGACAATGCCGAAATCATTCAACGCCTGAATCAGCATGTCCGTATGCTGTCCTGTTGCCAGAGCCGTAACGTGAAAATTTTTATTCTTCCGTAACTCAATGATAACCGGCGACATCTTTATTGCTTCCGGCCTCGTCCCTACTATACACGTAATTTTCTTCATATCAGCCTGAAATATATTCTCATTCCAAGTGCAAGCGTCATTATCTGAAGCATTAAGAGTATCGTTACAGTGATAACCGTTGAACCTGTAAGAGCAATTAACAGATGATGCAGATGTTTCTTGTCCGGGTAGAACGGAGATTTTCCCGTCAGCATTCTTCGTGTGAATGCAGTCATCGTATCAATCACAGGAAATCCCCCGAAGAGAATTAACAGCAGAATTAAATCTCTGAATCTCACAGAACGCAGAGACGGAAGTGCTATCGTGATGAAATGTGATGCAAATAAATATCCCAGTAACGTGCTGCCCCCGTCGCCCAAAAACGTTTGTGCCGCAGGAAAGTTCCAGCATAATATCCCCATTGCCATTGCTCCGATGAATATTCCCGCGTATGAATGCCCGATAAGAAATAACGCAATGGACGAGGCAATGAATATCGAGATACATAATCCGTTCATGCCGTCAATGAGATTATATGCACTCGTTACTCCTGCAAGCCAGATAATTGCGATCACACTCACTAACGGTGAAAGTCTCAGAGGAATTACGACAATGCTGGCCGCTATCATGTGGAGCCCAAGACGTAAGAACGGCGAGAGTGAACACATATCATCAAGATAACCGCAGAAGAAAATTATTGACGCTCCTGTTGCTATAAATCTAAGCTCAGGCATCTCCTGAGACATTATTACGCTCATTAAGAGATACCCGAACCATAAACCAAGACCTCCTCCGCGAGGCATATTCTCTTTGTGAATCTTTCTTGCGTCTGGTATATCAAGAATGCCGTAGATACCTGCAAGC
>JAFPWQ010000020.1 GCA_017394925.1 Synergistaceae bacterium | reverse complement strand
TCCGATAACAGCTACATGCAGGCCCGGATATTCTCGATCAAAGAGGACGGCTCACTCGCGAAATCATTCGTATTTGACCCTGTTGATGATACCGGCTCAATGTACATCGGTAATGACTGGGATATGAAGACAACCAGTCCCGTAATATCGAATCAGGCTTCAGCTTCCGGTTACATCGCAATGTTTCAGGGTGCGAACGGCAGAAATGACAGCTCAATATCTGCAAAATTCCCTGTTCAGACATTAGACCGTTCAGGGGCAGGCACAGATGCTTCATTCAGTACGCAGAACATTACGGACATCACCCAAAAAGGTTGGACGAATTTTTACGGCAATGGTTCTTTGAGTCTTCCGACATACAACGGTGAAGTTTTTGCTTCGGCTCATTCACTGGGGAAGAGCAACCTTAAGAATGGAGACCCTGTAACATTGACGCTTTCATTCATCAAGTACACTTCTGACGGAAAGATTGAGCATGACACGGAGAAAGATTTTACGCTCTACACGATCACTGATGAAGGATTCAAACATGCCTCGATTACAACGGGAGATATGGACAATGACGGCCACAAGAATGATGTTGCTTTGCTCGTTTTCGGTAACAAAAAGGTAAAGCTCTTCATCTACACCGTAACTTATGACAGGACAACAGGCGATTCTGCTCTGGTGAAACGCTATGAGAAATTAGTTTTTGAGGATAAGACAGGATACGGGGAAAATAATTTGAATATGGCGAGCGGCAATGTTGTATGCGGAAATTTCATTGGAGACGGTACAACGAGGATTGCTGTAGTTTTCTTCTCCCGAACCTATTATGAGAATTCATACGTTAAATGTTATCAATGGAACGATGAAAAAAAGTGTTTTGAAGACTATAAATATCCTTCTCTTGCGAGTAAAGGTTATCCGAAAGACGCTTTATATGCATATGAGCGTTATTGGCTCGGTTGTAAAGGAGTTGCGGCAGATTTAGACGGAGATGAAGTTGATGAGCTTGTCGTAGTCGTCTTTGGAGGAACACAGATACAAATAGAGACTGAAGTATATGACTTTAATAATGGTTTCTGGACTCATGGTGGTCCTGAGGGCATTAGTGATGCTGATATTCACTTTGGCTACGGTGGGTCGGTGAAATATTTCCTTGATGATGCATTCTCGGTTGTTGCAGGGCCGTTCACTGGAAGAATAGGCAAAGAAAAAACAGTTGACGATTTGGCTTTATGCTTCACGGACACATCAAGACGGGTTTTGATAATGACTGCACCTATTCAAAACGGTGCGTATAATTTCAAGTACAATGAGAGATTATTTTTCCCAACCAAAAAGATTTACGACAGCAGCGAAATGGATTCGTCAATGTCCGGCAAATACGACTCAGCGGGGAAATTTTACGGCGGACTTCTTGCGGCTGATTTTCTCGGCGAGGGAATCGAAATATCCAATCCTCAGCAGACCGTCGACATTCACGACCCAACTTATGCCGTAATCCTTCCTGCTTTCCTGTATCACGTTGATAACCTCAATGACGAAGGAACAGCTCTCATTAATCACCCGAATAATTTCAGTTTCAGCGGTTTCGATGACCCCACCAACGGCGGCGGCGAAATGTCCCTTACGTACAAGAAATCTTCAACATCATCATCGAGCAACAATCTCACATTCTCCTCAACAGCAACAGAAGATACATTCTTCCCGAATAATGATTCACAAGGTCTGAAAGTCCTTGATGATTATCTTCAGCTCAAGAGAATGTCCAGCCATATGCTTGCTGATTTCGGAGGAGACTCTAAAGCCGGCCAGATAGGAGGGATTGCCGCAAAGGTTTACGATTTCTTCAACAATCATACGAATACAGTAACAACGCAGATGAATTCATCAGCAGCAAAGATGCAGATTGAGGAAAATTTCAGCGCAAAAGATCGTGATGCTATTCTCCTGTTTGACGCTAAGACATACATATGGCGTTACAAGGTACTAGCGAATTATCTTCCGAAATGGTTTCTTAACGGAAGTATAAACGATGTTGCGAGCGTGAATGAGAACCCCGTAGAAGTTCCTGATAAAGGAGTTCAGCATTACATTACGTTCTCAATGCAGGACGACATCGTGAAGACCAACAGGAAGACGAATACATATCAGCCAAGACACGAAGAGGGAAATTTATTCTCATATCCTGCAAGACTGAGTGAGAATGAAGGCTACAATCCGGACGGTAATCTCATGAACGGTACAGCCCATGAGTTTTTTGTGCCTGACGGTAACGCAAGCGGATTCGGTCTGAAATTCAGCAAGACAGATTCAGTTGAGAATCACTACAAGCAGGAAGAAACACCGAGCGAAGCAAGCAAGACGCTTAATTTCTTTGAAAGCGCATGGAATGATGTCAAGAACTTCTTCACCGGCGGAAATGAAACGATTGAACCTACTCCTGATCAGACTGAACACTCACAGAATTTCACGAAGACATTTGCAGAAGATGAGAGCATATACGTTAAATCGAGATTCAGAACGACTCTTCAGGGAGGGTCACGTAAAACTTCAGTAGGTTACACTGTCGGACTTATGCCGTATCTCTCGAAAGAAGGCACAATAAGAGTTGCTTCATACGTACAGCTTGAAACAGATCCGACTGAGCATTATTATTTATGGAACGGCGACAGCTTATACGTAAGGAGTGCTGACCCTGCGCTGCTTCTGCCTGAAAAGTTCACGACAAACGGCAGTACTTTCGCGGCACAGAATAATCACACTCACGCAATGAAGATGAGAGGAGTACGCATTTACTCGAAATCATACGGCGGATATTCGACACCGATATTAATTCCGGGCCTCTCGTACAGAATTGAAGTTCCTGTATACAACGCGAGCTTCAAAGATGCAGGAGACGTAAAGGTCAGGCTGTCATGTTCAAAGGAGCTGAATCCTACAGTCAAACAGGATACTTCAAGAACTATAATTCAGGAGAAGACGATTAACCTCAAAGGCTGGGACAATGTAGTGAACAGTGTTGCGGACGGCACAAGCAACAGAGGAGTGGTAAATTTTGACTGGACAGTGCCGGATTCAATTGAAGACGGAAATTATTATTTCTATGTTGATATTGACCCCGATAACGCAATAGTTGAAGTTCACGAATCAAGAATGAAATCACCTACAGAAGTTGCTGACTGCGGCGGAAATAATGAGGGCTACTTCCCGTTCTCAATTTTCCATTTGAACGCAGAGAACGCACAGAAAGTTGCCAGAGGGAGCAGCGTTGCACCTAACGGAGTGCTTTATGCGTCATCAGTGAACGGCGGCGGTGCAGTCAGAGCTTCAACGGAAGTTGAGCAGACCCCGAAATTAAACACAAAGGTACGCTTCAACGGTTCAGAGAATATTGACAGCGTATATGCATATTTGCGTCAGGCGAAGATAATAAGCCCGGATGATGAAGTTGTTATTGACTGCGAAGTTGAGAACGTAACGGCGGTTGTGTTCCCTGAAGTTATTCTTTACGGACTGAATTTGAAGCCCGGCGAGGAGTACTTCAGAGATAATGAGGATGGTGAAACAGAATTTAATTACGAAGCCTTCTCGAATGCATTCTTGAGACATGAAATGATGTTATTCCCGAATGATGTAACGAGATTCACATTCTCAGTCAAACCTTCGGATATAGATTTCGACAACAACGCAATCTTCGCGCTGGTAATTCCGAATATGCCGATAACTAACAGCGGCAATGGTGAAGGTGATTATCCAGAGCCTGTAATTGATGATGATGCGGGTGAAGAGCCTTCAGAGCCTTCACAAACTTCAGGTCCTGGTTCATCGGGCGGCGGCTGTGATGTTGGATTCGGAAGTATGATTATGATCTCACTTGCGGGATTGTATGCTTTAAGGAAAAAATAACAGCACAGGATTTTACATTACCCTTCTGGATTTGATTCAGGAGGGTAATTTTTTTTGAGTATAATTTAGATAAAAGCTATGATGAAAGGTACAAGCTAAAGAATGAAAGAATTGTTACTGCATATATGCTGTGCTCCTGATGCAAGCATACCCATTCCTGATTTGCTCGGTGAGGGCTGGAATGTTCGAGGCTTCTTTTACGGCTCAAATATTCACCCGTATGATGAGTATGTGAAACGTCTTGAGGCATTGAATATCTTGACGGCTCATTACGGAATCGAATGCGAAATCATGAACTATAACCCGGATGAATGGCTTGAAGGTGTTCATGGCCTTGAATGTGAACCCGAAGGCGGAAAGAGATGCGCAAAGTGTTTTGAGATTCAGCTTATGAGATGTGCAGAGAGTGCGAAGAGATTCGGCTGTGAAAATTTCTGTACGACTCTCACTATCAGCCCTCATAAGAACGTTGCGCTCATAAACAGCATCGGGGATTCTGTATCTGCTCTTCACGGCCTCAAATGGGAAAATAGAATCTGGCGGAAGAATAACGGCTTTTTGCGTTCAGTCAGAGCATCAAAAGAGCTTGGACTTTACCGCCAGAATTATTGCGGCTGTATGTTCAGCAAACGCGATTCACAGTCCCATTAAAGCAGGAATTATTGATGTCAGGAACGGGAACGAGATTATGATTATGAGTACAGCAAGCGCAACCATGATAAACGGCCAAATCTCGCGGAATAATTCACCGATCGGAACATGGCCGATTGCCGCCACGATGTAATTACATGCTCCCACAGGAGGAGTGATTAGTGCAATCGTTACGTTCAATGTCATGACTACCCCGAACTGAAACGGATTTATTCCTGCACGCATTGCAAGAGGATAGAACACCGGCGTTAATAGTGTGAGTACTGCAATCTCCTCCATGAACATCCCGATTATGAATGTGATCGCACTTAATACAAGCATGAGCATAAACGGATGAGTCATTAAGCCTGAGTTCATGATTAACGCACTGAATGCCTGCGTGATTCTCTCATACTTCATGTACCAGCCCACAACAGAAGCCGCTCCCATGATGAGAAATACTGCGGCTGTACTCCTGATTGATTCGTATAGTGCCATGCATAAACTCTTAAGTGTGAGTTCACGAGTAACAAAGAATCCAACAATCACGCAATACACACATGCTAACGCTCCTGATTCTGTGGGAGTAACGAAGCCCTCGATTATTCCTCCCATGATGATTAACGGAGCAATTAAGGCCATGACCGAACGCCGGAGAATTTGCCATTTGGATTTATACACTTCTTCAATGTCAGTAACAGGGACATTATATTTTCGCGAGTAAACCCAGTTCATAATCATGTATGCAATGCCCAGTATCAGACCGGGAATGAAACCTGCCGCGAATAATCCGCCGATTGAAGTATTAGTGAGTGATGCATAGATTATCATGAACATACTCGGAGGGATTATCGGACCGATTAACGAACTCGCCGCCGTTATCCCAGCAGAATATGCCGCAGGGAATCCCTCTTTGACCATTGCAGGAATCAGAATCGAACCCAACGCTGAAGAATCAGCTGCCGCACTCCCATTTACACCGGCAAATACGACACTTCCTACAACATTCACATAGCCGAGTCCGCCTCTGACACGTCCGACAATTAACCGGCTGAAGTCAATTAATCTGTCAGTCAGTCCCGAACGATTCATGAGATTACCCGTGAGAATGAAAAAAGGTAATGCTAATAACGTGAAGCTGTCCATTCCGCCGTAAAATTGCTGTGGGATTACTCGCAGTAACGTAATATTTCCTGTTCCGAGAAGACCGAGCAGACTCGTCATTAAGAGTGCCGCGTATAACGGAACACCGATTAACATTTGCAGAATGAAGCCCAGAAATAATATTATTCCGTACATTTTCTCTCAAAGAACCTCATGATTAAAACTGTCAGTAAAAAGCTCATTCCAACAGGGACAGACATTAACGGAACCGCACGCGGAATATGCAATGCCATTGTCTTCATCGTCCAGCCTCCCATTACGTTCAAATAGCCGTAATATATCAGCACCGCAAGCACAAGTGATTCAACCATGAATGAAAGAATGCCGCAGAACTTTTTGATTCTCTCAGGAAATAGTTTTAGCATGAAATCAACCGTCATGTTATCACCCTCATAGAATGCCGCAGATGCACCAAGCATTACGCACCACACGAGAGATATACGCGCTAGTTCTTCTGTCCATGTTACTGATGCTGAATACTGACGCGCAATTACGCCTGTGAGAATGTCAGCGATGTTTATCACCAGGAATATACACGAGATTATGCCGCTGAATAATGCAATGAATTTACTTACTCTTCGCATTTGCCGATTCAGAATCTCTAAGTGCCATATCAAGCCATTTTGAATCTTCAAGTCTGGTCTTCAGCCATTCAATATAACCGGGCTGTCCAATTTCGCGGAATTCATTCATCTCTTCAGGATTGGGAGCATAAACATTCATGCCTTTCTTCCTGCACTCTTCAACCTGTTCACTGTCCTGTGCCTCAATGCGTTTACGTGTAAGTTCATTCGCTTCACGTGATGCTTCAGTTAATGCTCTGCGTTCTGATTCAGTGAGAGAGTCAAATAAATCTCCGTTGATGATTAAGAATTGATCCGAGTACTGAATATTTGCGAGGGTCATATACTTCTGAACTTCCGTAAGACTTCCCAGCAGAACATAAAATGCAGGGTTCATTTGTCCGTCAACAACGCCGGTCTTCAAGGCCATGTAAAGCTCGCCCCATGGAATCGGAGTTCCTGATGCACCGAATGATTTGAATATCGCGATTTGTCCTTCATCCATTCCTCTGAACTTCAAGCCCGCAAAATCTTTCGGACTGTGAATTTCACGCTTTGAGTTCGTGAACGCTAAGAAGCCGCCCTCTTCAACAACCTCAAGCATAACACAGCCGGTTCTCTCTTTGAATAACGCTTTGAGTTCATTCATGTAATCGCTCGTGTCAAAAAAGATATGCGCTGACTCATACGAGTTGAACATGAACGGAATCGCCGACGCATAGAGTTCAGGCAGGACAGTTCCAAGTGCATTGAATGAAGAAATATCTGCAACAGGCTGATTCAATCCCGAACGCATGATTAACTCCATTCTCTGCTCCTCTGAACCAAGCTGTTCATCTGGATACACTTCAAACTTTATGCTGCCTTCTGTCTTTTTCTCTGCGCGTTCTGTGAATTCCTTCACAAAGTAATTCTGAATGTTCATCTCAGGATCTGCCGGGCCCTGATGTGAAATTTTTATCACGGTCTCAGCATATGATGACGATGTGATGAGCATGACGAGAATCAATGAACACATGAATAATTTTCGATTCATAATAATAAACCTCCTGTGAAAAATTGATTTTAAGATTATACGTTATAATTTATTTCATCACGCACATTTAAATTCAAAGGAGGCAGATTAAAATGCAGCAGCTATATGCAACATGGAGAATGTCATACATCGAAGCTCCCAAACATGAAGGCTGTATCTTCTGTGATTTTCCCAATGAACATAAAGACGATGAGCATTTTATCGTTCACAGGGGCAATTCTTGTTTCGTCATCATGAATCTTTACCCGTATAATCCAGGTCATATGAAGGTCATTCCCTACAGACATACGAACGTTTACGAGACATTAACGCAGGATGAAGTT
>JAFPWQ010000144.1 GCA_017394925.1 Synergistaceae bacterium | reverse complement strand
GAGTCATGACCGAAGACCCCAACAAATTCGGCTCATGCTTAATTCTTCAGGCGTTACCCGGCACACAGGGCATTTATGGTCTTCTCATTGCATTCTTCGTACTCAACAAGTTAGGCTTACTCGGCGGAGCAGGTGCAGTTAATCTTGACTGGAATCAGGGTCTTCAGATTTTAGCGTCATGCCTTCCCATAGCAGTAGTAGGCTGGTACTCGGCAATCTGGCAGGGCAAGACATCAGCGGCCTCGATTCAGATGATCAGCAAAAAGCCTGAGGCAATGGGCAAAGCGATAATCCTTCCTGCAATGGTTGAGACCTACGCGGTTCTTGCACTTCTTACGAGTATATTAATGCTCATGGGAGTACAGGTAGGCTAAACGGGGCAGGTGTTGACAATGGCACTTGCTGATATAAAAGCAAAAATCAAGGCCGATTCACAGGCACAGATAAAAGCGATAGAAGCGGAGAATGACGAGAAAGTACGCGAGATAAGCCGTAAGGTCAACGCCGAAATCAAGACGGTACAGGATTCATATGCGGCACGTCTTGCGAAGGAAGAGCCTGAAGTCCTGAGACGAAGAGAGATCGTTGCGGAACTTGATGCAAAGCGCGTTGATCTGGGAACACGTCAGCGTCTTGTGGGTGAAGCATTTGCGGCATCGTTAAAGCAGATGGTAGAAATGCCGCCGGACAAATACGTTAAGTTTGCGGATAAATTAATGTCTCAGGCAGTGAAGACAGGCCATGAAGCTGTGTATGTCGGAAGGAACGAGAAGCATTTAGACCAGCGTTGGCTTGACGGATATAACGCATCACATAATACGTCATTAACTCTTGCAGGCGAGAAGCTGAATATCTCAGGAGGATTCATTCTCAGAAACGACAGAATAGACACGAACTGTTCATGGGATATGCTTTTAGCTGACGCGAGAGCAGACATTGAGACCGAAGTAGTGAAGCGGTTATTTGCGTAAGGAGGTGCTTTCAGGGTGAGTTACATATACGCCGTATCAAGACTGCGGGGTATGGAAAATCACATACTGGACCCGGCTTTCTTTTCGCGCCTGATTGACAGTGCAGGAATTGACGAAGCATTAAAGGCACTCGGTGAAACGTCATATTCGCAATGGCTTACGGGTTCGGCAAAATTCGACAAGGCAATTGATGCTGAAATGCTCGCAACATGTGAGGAACTCGAAAAGTTTGTGCCGGATAAAGAGCTGATTGATTTATTCAGACTGCCTTATGATTTCCATAACGTGAAAGTGTTACTCAAAGGCTTATTCAAAGTCAGAGGCGGAGAGCTTGACGGAAGGCGTTATGATCTGCTCTCGAAAATGGGAACGATTGACACGGAAGAACTCACGAATGCAATCGAAACTGAAGAGTACGGATTTCTGCCCTACGGACTTACGGATATTATTCCGCAGTGCTGGCAGTTGTGGGATTCAACGAAAAATGCGCAGGCCGTAGAGTTACTGCTGGATCATCAGATGTATAAGGCAATGCTGAATGTCGCAGAGAGTTTGAAGATGCCCGATGTAATTCAATGGGTGAGATTCAAAATTGACGCTGAGAATTTACGCAGTGCGGTACGTCTCGCGAGAATGAAATATGATTCGTCAAAGGCACTCACATTTTTCCATGAGGGCGGGACAATCAGACCTGATGACGTGTCAAAGCTGCTTAATGAACCCATAGAGACATGGAGCAGAATATTATCGTACACTGATATAGGCTCTGTGCTGTCTTCGCTAAATGATCAGTCAGACATGAAAGCGGCATTAACTGATGTCTCAAAGGCTCTTGATGAATATCTGGTAAAAGTTCTTGAGAGTGCGAAATACTCAATGGATGCACCTGCAAATGTTCTGCTTTATCTGCTTACTAAAGAGGCTGAAGCAAGAAACATGAGAGTTGCTCTTGTATGCGTAGCGGGCGGATTAGACCGTGAATTCGGAAGGAGGCTTCTGAGCAATGGCAGATAATAAACCAATGGCGGCTGTCGGATATTACGAGATGGCATTACCTTTTCAGGCTGTCGGAGTTCGGAGTGTGATTCTTACGCCGGAGACACGGAACACGTTTGAAGAAGTGTTAGAGAAATTAGCTCGTGAAGATTATGCTGTTGTATTCATTCAGGAAGATTTGTTTGTCGAGTTTACGGACAAAGTAGAAGAAATTAACGATAAATATCCTACGAGCGTTCTGCCTGTACCGGGTCCTTCGGGGGCAACTGGTGCAGGATTAGCTTCGATAAGGGGCAGTGTAGAAAAGGCCGTTGGCATGGATATATTTGCGGAAAGATAAAGAAGTTAAAGTTGTTGAAGTTGAAGAAGGAAAAAATTTCGGAGGCGGGAGAAAATAAAAATGCCTGAGAAAAAAGAAATTAAAGGAGTAATAGAGAGAATCTCCGGCTCTCTTGTAGTCGCTGGCGGTATGGAAGGCGCAAGTATGCAGGACGTTGTGCATATCGGTGAGCTTGGCCTCGTCGGTGAAATACTTGAGGTAAACGGTGATAAGGCATCAATTCAGGTCTACGAAGAGACTTCCGGATTAATGCCCGGTGAACCGGTTATCTCAACTGGAGAGCCTTTAAGCGTTGAACTTGGGCCGGGGATTATTGAGCAGTTCT
>JAFPWQ010000143.1 GCA_017394925.1 Synergistaceae bacterium | reverse complement strand
CTCAGCGCAATTATGACTGTCGGAACGTTCATCGGGATCGGTCTTGTTATGTCAGGAATAAATTCTCTTTCGGGATTTTATTTCTTCAGGTTCAAACGTTTCATTCTGTCAGGAGTTCTTGATATTATCGCAGGGATATTAATGATTGCGCGTCCTGGCATAACGTCATTCATTCTGCCGTTTGTGATAGGCTTATGGCTGTTCATGACGGGAATATCGCGTGTGAGTGTATCATTCTGGCTTGGAGGCGCAAAAGTGAGCGGCTGGTGGTTAATGCTCATTGACGGAATAATCTTAATCGCACTTTCACTCTTAATGTGTGCATCTCCGCTTGTGAGTGCGCTCTCAATCATGATGGTTCTTGCATGTTCACTGATTGCATACGGAGTGCTTGCAATACTTGAAGGATGTATAATGTTTCGTTGATTGAAATCTAAAGGAGGCGTTTTAGTTATGCAGTTCGGAAAAATAGAAGCACTCTTAGGTTCAGAAGCAGAATCACTCTTAACCCATGAATGCAAGACAGTATCAAAGGATTTGCTTTCACTGCCCGGCCCTGATTTTGTTGACCGCGTAGTGAGCCATTCAGACAGACCCATACCCGTAATGCGTGCAATGCAGACGTTATTCTCACACGGCAGACTCGCGAATACGGGATACATTTCGATTCTCCCGGTAGATCAGGGAATCGAACACTCAGCAGGCGCATCATTCGGACCGAACCCGATATATTTTGACCCTGAGAACATCATCAAGCTCGCAATTGAGGCAGGATGTAACGCAGTAGCAACGACATTAGGCGTTCTCGGAGCAACAGCAAGAAAGTATGCGCATAAAATCCCGTTTGTGCTCAAACTGAATCACAATGAGCTCCTCACATACCCGAATCAGTATGACCAGGTACTATTTGCGTCAGTGAGACAGGCATATGAACTTGGAGCAGTAGCCGTAGGAGCAACGATATATTTCGGCAGTCCAGAGTCAACGAGACAGATTCAGGAGATCTCGAAGGCATTCCATGAGGCTCATCAAATGGGAATGGCGACAATCTTATGGTGCTATCTTCGTAACTCTGCATTCAAAGTGAAGAAGGATGACAAAGTAACGGACTATCACTCGTCAGCAGACTTAACCGGCCAGGCTAATCATTTGGGCGTAACGATTGAGGCGGACATCATCAAGCAGAAATTACCCACGAATAACGGCGGCTATCCTGCAATGGGCAAAGGTTACGGCAAGACCTCAAGAGAAATGTACGACACGCTCACGACCGAACACCCGATAGATTTAGCGCGCTATCAGGTTGTGAACTGCTACATGGGACGTGCAGGTCTGATTAACTCAGGCGGTGCATCAGGCGGTGCAAGTGATTTAAGCGAGGCAGTACGTACTGCAGTAGTCAACAAGAGAGCGGGCGGTATGGGATTAATTCTCGGACGCAAGGCTTTCCAGAGACCAATGAGCGAAGGTGTGCAGATAATCAACGCAGTACAGGATGTATATCTGTGCAAAGAGATCACAGTTGCATAATGTGAACTGAGAAATCATTTTGCCTCCCGTGAAATTTGCGGGAGGTTTTATTGTGTACAATGAATTTGATATTTCCAGAATTAGCCGGCTTGAGCAATTATAAGAGTCCTTCACAGCGCATAAGAGTACTTAGCGAATACTGGTTTAAGAACGAAATGTACTGTCCTGCGTGTGGTTGTGATAGATTAATAAAATTACCTAATAATTCAAAACTGGCTGATTTCTTCTGTAAAAAATGCGGTGAAATATACGAACTTAAAAGCAAGGGAAGCCCCATAGGCAAATCACTTCTGGACGGAGCATATTATGCGGCTTTGGAGAGGATTACAAGCAGTACTAATCCCAATCTGTTTGTACTTCAATATCAGCAGAACATAATCATAGATTTAACTCTTGTACCTAAACATTTTTTCACTCCGAATATATTGAAGATACGCAGAGCATTATCACCTGTCGCAAGACGTGCCGGTTATACAGGGTCATTAATAATGTACAGTGATATTCCGGAATACGGGAAAATAGCAGTAGTTAAAGCTCATACAGAATTAAACAGGGAAAATGTGATGAATAATTATGCTGAAGCTATAAGACTAAGAATTGCAGATATGAATCTACGAGGTTGGCTTATGGACATTATGAAATGTATTGATAAGATCACTCATAATGTTTTTTCACTTGATGAACTGTACGCATTTACTGATGAATTGAGACGAAGACATCCTGATAATCACAACGTAACAGCGAAAATTCGGCAGCAGCTGCAATTTTTGAGAGATAAAGGATTCCTTGAGTTTCTTGGAGGCGGCAGATACAAAAAAATTTAAAGGGGCTGAAACAACATGAGCAGAAGAAATTTTGATGACTGGTTTAATACTTTCAGAGAATCAATTAATGGTTTTAATTACTACACAGATTTTGCAAAAGTTTATGAGAATGCAGAAAAACTGAAATACGAACTCAGTATCTTGAATCTTTTAGTAGGTTCAGGAGATATTGAAACATAATTCAGATATATAACATCAAAATATCCCGAATGCCTGAAGGCTATCCCTGTTCTGCTTGCGGTCAGATCATACGAGATATATTGTCAGGATGAAAATATTTCACTGAATTATCATTTTGACAGGGCAGCACATACACCAGAGCATATATTTACTTTATGCATAAAACAGGATTATTTGACATGCTACAGAATCATATAATCTCTAATCTTCGCGATTACGTTACAGGTGTTGAAACTGGTTTAGATTCAAACGGACGCAAAAACAGGGGCGGTCATCAAATGGAAAATCTTGTTGAAAGTTATCTTAGGAAAGCAGGCATAACATACAGCAAAGAGATAACCACGAAAGAAATTCAAAGCCTCTGGAATATGAATCTCTCACTTGAGACTGCAGAAAATAAACGCTGGGACTTTGCAGTCAGAACAAACAGAAATATTTACGTCATCGAGACAAATTTTTATACATCATGAGGATCAAAGCTCAACGAAACAGCAAGAAGCTATAAACTGATAGCAGAAGAGGCCATGAATATCAAAGGCTTTGTGTTCGTGTGGATCACTGACGGTAAAGGCTGGAACACTGCAAAGCATAATCTCGAAGAAACATTTAATGTTATTGATACACTCTATAACATTTCAGACATGGAGAATGGTATATTTAACACAATTTTCAGCGCGTGAATCGATTCACCAGTGAGACAAGCCAGCTCTCTTTGAATTCAATCGCTTTGACCGGGCACATCTCATGACAGCAGTAACACCTGATGCATTTCCCATAATCGAAATGTAAATGCTTATTCTCATGTTTCAATGCACCTGCCGCACATACCGCCGCACATCTTCCGCAGCCGATGCATAAATTCTGAATGTGAACGGGTCTTGATGTCATGAGTCTCTCGATGAATGGCAGACGGGGCATTAAACGCATAGATCTTGTTTTCGGGAGCTTAACGTCAGGGAAAATTTTGTCGGGCGTAATGTCTCCGGCTAAATCTTCAGGGTTGAGATTACACTGCGGGTAATTTCTTTTTTTTGCGGCCATGTATAACGGGTAATCTTCAAACTTTGCACCTAACATTTTGCAAAGCCACATATCCATTTTGAGCGCGTCCTCACATGCGATAATATAGCCGAATTCATACGGGTCTCCTGATGTAGGACCGTCTCCATGCATGCCAATAACGGCATCAAGAATCGTAAATGTGGGTCTGACTCCGTTATAGATGTCCAGAAGTAAAGCCGCAAATTTCTCACGGTTAAGTCCGACGTTGTAATGCCAGCCAGCTTTGAGTCTTCCGGGAATACAGCCAAAAAGATTTTTCACTCCCATCGTTAAATACATCTGGCCGTGAGTCTTTAATTTTGCGAGGTTAATTATTTTATTTGCCTCAAGTACGTATTTACTGACCTGAATTTTTTTGTAGTCTGCATCATCTTTAACTGGAAGTTCAACGGGGTCTGTGAGTTCTCTGCATTCAATGCCGAGTTCATTCGCAATCTGAACAAACCCGGCCTTTTCTGCTGCCCTGTGAAAATTATCTATGCCTGGACTATCAGCAATGAAAGGTGTTGCTCCTGCTTCGAGAACCTGACGGGCTGCTGCTCTCACGACTGAAGGATCCGTAGTAACTCTGCGTGTAATGTCATGGCCGGAGACGAGATTAACCTTCAGGAGGACTTTATCATTGCGTGAAATGAATCTCTCAATGCCTCCGAAAAAATCAAATGATTTCTTCACTGCCGAATCAATTTCTGACTGGTTATAATTATCCTGCCTGATAAAAAATATTTTGCTCATTTTAATTTAGCCATTCAGAGATTATTTTTTCGTCAATCTTATTTGCCTTGATGCCCTCATGAACATTTGCACCCCTGCAGACTTCGCGAATTTTCTGAGTTGCCTTGATGCAGTTTGAGCCTCCGCTTGTGCAGAACGGGTAAATCTCTTTGCCTGCGAAATCATAACGTTCAAGCCATGAGACTACAGCCATAGGGCATGTGAAGAACCATACAGGAAAGCCGATTATGATTCGCTCATACGAGTCAAAATCTTTTACCGGCTCACTCGTTAATGCTGGTCTTTCTCCGCTCTTGAATTCCCTGCGCGATTCTAATATCGTTGACAGATAATTGCCGGGATATTT
>JAFPWQ010000142.1 GCA_017394925.1 Synergistaceae bacterium | reverse complement strand
ATTCAGTTCCCCATTTCCGCCAGCGTTTTAGCTCATACTGTTTTATATCGCCCGATTCAATTTCTGCAATCACATCATCAATGCGTTTCAGTAATTTCTCTTTATGCTCGGGAATTTTGCCTTTCACGGGGAATATATTAGTCTTGTGTGTTGCGTCCCATATCGTTGAGATGTCGAGAAGCGATAAAAGCCTTCTGCCTTCCTTCAGGGCATCTAACGGATGTATGCGCGTAAACTCATGAGACCTCACACGTTCAATCAGTCCTGCACCTTTGAAGAGTACGAGAGTAACAACCGTAAGCTCAAAGGGATTTGATTCGTTTAACATGCCCGCAGTATTGTTGATGTGAATCTCTGACATCTCACGCCCTCCGAGACCAAGCATGATATATGCAGAGTACTTCATGCCGGAAGCGTCTAACATTTTCATGGCCTCAAGATTAATTTCACGAGTTACGCCCTTATTGTGAAATGCAAGAACTTCATCAGCTCCTGACTCAATGCCGATACATAGACGGTTATAGCCTGCATCATGAAGACGGGTGAATTCACTCTGAGACTTGCGCGTAATGTCATCTGCCCTTGAGAAACATGATATGTATTCACATTCAGGAAAATATTCATGAATCATGTCAGATATTCTCAATAATTTTTCTGTGTCGAGTACAAAGGGATTGCCTCCTGCAAGTAAGAATCTCTTTGCGGGTTTAGAGTGAATTATGCGTAATTTCTTCACATGGCCTTCAATTTCATTGAGTTCCAGTATTCTGAATTTCATTCCCTGATTCAGATCGCAGTATAAGCACTTCCCGTACGAGCAGCTGATCGTAACCGGGACTTGAACATCATATGCCTCCGACATTGGGACATAATAGAAGAAGCCATACTCGCGGTAAATTTCGCGTTTGAGTTCATTAATATTCTTTATGTCTGTCATCGTATAAAGCGTTTATATTCGTCTGCGTTCATGAGTGCGTCAAGCTCTGATATATTTTCGGGTTTTATTTCGGCAATCCATCCTTCACCGAACGGATCATGATTCAGAATCGCTGGTGATTCTTTCACGGCAGGATTCACTCTCACAATTACGCCCGACACAGGAGAGTTTATATCGCTTACGGACTTTGTAGCTTCTATCACTCCGAATGATTTTCCTGATACTACATGCGTTCCCTCGTCTGCAATTTCAACATGAACTATATCGCCTAATGATGACTGCGAATAATCATCAATTCCGACGCGTATTACTTCACCGAAATTTTTTGCCCATTCGTTAGTCTTCGTGTAAAGCACATTTGATTCAAACTTTATCATATGCATCACTCCCATAATTTATAAGGGTATAATAAAAAAATCAGCATGAAAAAGCAAAAAAGGGTGAAAAATCAATGCCTGTGAAAAAGTCCGAACTGTATTCGCTGTTATGGGAAGCCTGCAACAAACTTCGCGGAGGAGTTGAGCCTGCACGCTATAAAGATTATGTGCTTGTTCTCTTATTCTTCAAGTATATATCTGACAAGTACAATAATGATCCGTACTCTGATTTTACTGTTCCCGAAGGTGCATCGTTTGAGACTCTCATAAATGCAAAAGGAAAAAAGGAAGTCGGTGAAACAGTCAACAAGACACTTCAGAGATTTCTTGAAGCAAATAAATTAACCGGCTCACTTCCTGCAGTCAGCTTTGAGAATACGAACGAACTCGGTACGGGTAAAGAATTAATAGACAGAGTTTCGGGTTTAATCGGCGTATTTCAAGATCCCGCGCTTGATTTCAGATCTAACCGTGCAAGCGGAGATGACATTATCGGTGATGCGTATGAATATTTCATGATGAAATTCGCACAGGAGTCAGGCAAGAGCAAAGGACAGTTTTATACTCCTGCAGAAGTCTCAAGAATAATAGCAAGGCTAATCGGAATCGGAAATGTTACAGAGAAGGTAACAGTATATGACCCTGCAGCCGGAAGCGGAAGCCTCCTCATAAGAGCCGCCGATGAAGCTCCGGTTAATTCGTCAGGTTTTTCGCTCGCATCAATATATGGTCAGGAGATCGACATATCGACAGCAGGACTAGCAAAAATGAATTTCATTCTTCATCAGAGAGGCACCGGGCAAATACAGAAGGGCAATACGTTATCAGATCCGAAATATCTGGACGAGTTCGGGCAGTTAGAACGCTTTGATTTTATTGTAATGAATCCTCCCTTCTCACAAAAATCATGGTCTGACGGCGTGAATATTGAAAGTGATATTTATAACCGCTTTGAGGGCTTCGGCATCCCTCCGATGAAAAACGGCGATTATGCATGGCTTCTTCATGTCATAAAATCTCTGGCTCAAAATGGCAAGGCCGGAATCGTTCTGCCTCACGGTGTTTTATTCAGAGGAAACGCTGAGGAAATAATACGCATTCAGCTAATCAAAACGAAATATATCAGGGGAATCGTAAGCCTTCCGCCGAATTTATTTTACGGTGTCGGAATTCCTGCGTGTCTCATGTTCATTGACAAGGAAAACGCCCCTGCCCGTGAAGGAATATTTTTCATTGATGCGAGTAATGGCTTCAAAAAGGACGGCAACAAGAACAGACTCAGAGAGCAGGACATTGAGCGCATTGTCAGAGTGTATAACGCTCAGCAGGAGATAGAAGGCTATTCGCGTCTCGTGCCTTATTCCGAAATATTAGAATCTAACGGCGGAAATCTGAACGTCCCGAGATACATTCAGAAGCCCGATGACACTTTGCCACATAACATTACGGCTCATCTTAACGGCGGAATACCTGAATATGATATTAACACTCTCGCTAAAATCTGGAGAATATCTCCGTCTCTGAAAGAAAAAATTTTCGCATTCACTGACGGCGGAATATACCGGCTTGCAGTCAAAGCAGAAGAGACAGAAAAAATTTTCGGGGATGACGAAACTTTACGCGCTCAGAAACTCACGGAAGGCACAGAAATTTTTGCGGCATGGGCAGATGAAGCGCGAGACTCACTCATGAACATTAACGGCGATACAAATCCGCGTAATTTGATTCGTGAACTCGGTGATTCGATTCTGAGTCATTATGACATGGCCATGATTGTCGACAAGTACAGCGTGTTCGATGTCCTGATGAATTACTGGAACGGGGCAATGCAGGACGATGTATATATGATACGCGCATATGGCTGGGAGGCCGGACGAAATATTGCGTATGAGTATGACAAGAAAGGGAAAATTACAAGCTGGGAAGGTGAATTAATTCCGCGTGAAATCATTGAGCATGAATATTTTTCCCATGAGCTTGACGCAATAGAAGCATTATCGGATGAAACTGCAAGCCTTAATGCAGAGATTGAAGACTTACGCGGTGATTCTGACCCTGACGATGAATTACCGCCTGAGACTTTGAAGACTATATCACGCAAAGAGAATGAAGCCAGAAAATTATCACGTGAGGCTAAACGACTTCGCAAAGAACTTGACGAGGCAGTCATTAAGAAATATAAAGATTTGAGCGTTGATGAAATAAAGAGGCTGCTGTTTAATGCGAAATGGCTTGCGAGACTGAGTCATGATATTAGCATTGAGATTGACGGCGTAATGAATGAATGTATGTCGCGCCTGATGATGATTGCGGAAAGGTACGGGCGGACTCTCGTTGAGATTGAGAAAGACACGGACGAATCGCGGGAAGCTGTGCGGAATGCTTTGGGAAGGATGGGTTACGTATGGTGAAATATCCGGGTGATTGGGAGGTCAAAACAATCGGAGAACTTTTTAATGTTTTTGCAGGAGGAGACACAAAGAAAGAATATTTTTCCCGCATTAAAACATCTGAACATAGATATGAAGTTTTCTCAAATGGCGTAGAAAATCGCGGTCTTTACGGCTACACATCTAAGGCTTTATATCCTGCAAATTCTTTGACCGTAAGCGCAAGAGGCACAATAGGACGAGCATTTTACAGAGACAAAGAATTTGACGCGATTATAAGGCTTCTTGTATTAATACCTAAAAGCAATAACGTTATCCCAAAGTTTTACGAATATTATATTAACAGTAGAATTGTTTTCGAGAATGAAAGCACGGGTGTTGCACAGCTCACAGCTCCCAAAATCAGAGAAAAGAATATCCCCCTGCCGACGCTCGAAGAACAGACAGCCATAGCCGACACTCTCGCAGCATTCGACACGCACATATCGAATCTCACGGAGCTGATCGCAAAGAAGAAAGCAATCCGTGAAGGTGCACTTGATGAACTCATGACCGGGCGGACAAGGCTGAAGGGGTTTTGCGGTGAGTGGAGAGATGCGAAAATCGGCGACATCCTCAAAATATTACACGGGAAGGATAAGCGTAATGTAGAATCGCCAGCAGGGCATTATCCTATACTTGGTACAGGCGGAATCATAGGCAAGGCAATAAAACCGTTATGTGATTGGGAATGCGTTTTAATCGGCAGAAAGGGAACTATTGACCGTCCTTATTATATGGATAAACCATTCTGGAGCATTGACACGTTATATTATTCAAAGCCGGAAGAAAATCAATGTGTCAAATATCAGTATTATCTCTTCTGCTCTATAAACTGGTATGACTATATGGAATCATCAGGCCGGCCCAGCTTAACACGCAAAGCAATTGAGAATATCAAAATCAAACTTCCGCCACTCGATGAACAAACAGCAATAGCAGATACACTTACAGCCCTCGATAAAGAAATATCATCACTCGAAGCCGAACGCGCAAAAATCTCAAACATTCGCGACGGCGCAATGAATGACTTACTCACAGGAAAGGTGCGACTCATACATGGAAACAGAAAGACAGCTCCAGAACCGCGTAATTCACTGGCTAGTCGATGACCTGCATTATACTTTTCTCGGAAGCCGCGAAAATATAAACAATAAGCCCGTAATCGATGACCTTCTGAATCAATATCTCACATCAAAAAAATATTCACACTCACTAATCACTCGCGCAATTAACGACCTGAACACTGAAGCAGGCAATCAATCCTCATCACTTTATGAAGTAAATAAAAAAGTATATGACCTTCTGCGTTACGGCAGGCAGGGCATAAAGGACAAAGACGGCCATGACGTTACCGTGAAATATATCGACTGGGAACATCCTGACAAGAATCAATTTTATCTTGCCGAAGAAGTTACTGTATCGATGAATGCGACAAAACGCCCGGACCTTGTGCTTTATGTGAACGGTATCGCATTAGGAATGATTGAGCTGAAAAATTCATGCGTGTCTGTAGGTGAGGGAATACGGCAGATGATTCGCAATCAGAGCAGTGAATGCATAAAGGGATTCTTCAGCACGGTTCAAATACTCATGGCCGGGAATGGCTCTCAGGGATTGCGTTACGGAGTCATAGAGACCCCCGAAAAATATTATCTTGAATGGCGCGAGGACGAAAGAGCAGAAGATTCTTTATCGCGTAAAGTTCGCCGTGAACAGTCGAAAGAGAAAAATATTTTGCGGGACGGCATAATATCATTGTGTCATCCTGAGAGATTCCTGAATCTGATTCATGACTTCATGATCTTTGATGCAGGATGTAAGAAAATCGCGCGTCATAATCAGTATTTTGCGGTGACAGCGGCACAGGCGAGAATATTGCAGGGTGAGGGCGGAATTATCTGGAACACTCAGGGCTCGGGGAAATCGCTTATTATGGTGTGGCTCGCGAAATGGATTCGTGAACACATTGACGATAGCAGAGTCGTAATCATAACTGACCGTGAAGAATTAGACTCACAGATTAAAGAAGTGTTTTATCATGCGGGCGAAGAAAACGTGCGTCGGGCTGAAAGCTGTTCAGATTTGCGCAGAATTCTCAACAATCATACGGACTTCATAATATGCTCAGTGATTCATAAATACGGACATAACGCCGGGAGTCAGGCAGATATAGAGCTATATACGCGTCAGCTGCTTGAGAACCTCCCGAAGAATTACGCGGCCAAAGGGAATATTATCGCGTTCATTGATGAGTGCCACAGGACACAGTCGGGGAAATTGCATCATGCCATGAAGAAATTAATGCCTCATGCGAAATTAATCGGCTTTACCGGGACTCCGTTATTGAAATCAGACAAGCCCACGAGCCTGGCGACATTCGGGGCATATATTCACACGTATAAATTCAATGAGGCTGTGAATGACGGCGTTGTTGTTGATCTTCGTTATGAAGCAAGAGACGTGAATCAATATCTGACTGACGAAGTGAAGATAGACAAATTTTTTGACATCAAGACTCGCGGACTTACTGAACATAAAAGGAATGAGCTTAAACTTCGCTGGGCAACGATAAATAAATTATACAGCTCACGGGAAAGGCTTGAAAGAATTGCGGCAGACATAATATTTGACATGGCCAGCAAGCCAAGACTCGCAAATGATCGGGGGAATGCCATGCTTGTGGCCGGAAGCATATACGAGGCGTGCAGATACTGGGAAATTTTTCACTCAAAAGGATTCACACAATGCGCTGTTGTTACGTCATACGAACCATCAGAAAAAAGCGTGAGGACTTCATCGTCAGACATGAATCAAAGCAGCGAAGAAGAATACAGGAAAAAAATTTATGAGCAGATGCTGAACGGACAAAGCCCACATAAATTTGAAGAGGACACAAAAAAAATCTTTAAGAAAACTCCCGCGAAGATGAAGCTGTTGATTGTCGTAGATAAATTGCTTACTGGTTTTGATGCCCCTCATGCAACATATTTATATATAGACAAGAGCATGAGAGACCATGATTTATTCCAGGCTATATGCAGGGTCAACAGGCGCGACGAAGATGATAAAGATTACGGGTATATTATCGACTATAAAGACCTGTTCAGGAATATAGAATCAGCAGTGAAAGATTACACGTCAGGTGCATTTGATTCATACGACAGGAAAGATGTCGAAGGCTTTCTTAAAGGGAAATATGACGAGGCAGAAGCTGAAATGCGCGGAAGTCTCAAAGGACTTGAGGATTTATTATCGCAAGTTCGTGAACCGCATAATGACCAGAACTATATAGAATATTTCTGCTGTGATGAAAGACAGACGGAACGCGGCAATTTATACAGGCTTACGGCTTCGTGTTTACGTTCATTCTCGAATTGCAGCGACAGATTAGAATCTCATTACGGATATACAGAGAATCAAGTTGACGCTATCAGGCAGAAGATAAAAGAATACAGCAGGATAAAATATCTTGTCATGCTCGCAAGCGGTGATTATATTGATCTGAAAGCATATGATGCCGACATGCGTTATATTCTCGACACGTATATTCACGCGGACGAGTCAAAAATTATAAGTGAGCTGTCTAATATGTCTCTTGTTGAGCTGCTTGCTGACGGGAAGAATTTAACGCCTGATGAAGTTTGGAATGAATTAAACTGTGATGAGTCAGCAAAGCCCGAAGTGATAGAGAATAATATTGCGTACGAAATTTCACGGCGAATGAACACGAACGAAATATATTACGATAAGCTCTCCGAAATGCTCAAGGCATTAATCAGACGGCGCAAAGATGAATCGATTGATTACGCGAAATATTTAGCTGAAGTTACAGATCTGGCTCGGAAAGTTCTGCACCCTGAAAATGATATTTGCCGTCCTGACTCTGTTAAAGGAAGTGCCGCCTTATGTGCAATATATGATTATCTTGGCGGCGATGAAAAATTAACTCTGAGAATCAATAAAGCAATACTAGCCAGCAGGGAACGTGATTTCAAAGAAGATGAGCGCAAAATCCGGCAAATATGCAGGAGTATTTATCTCGTGTTAATAGAATCAGGAAGGGATTCACAGAAGGCAAAAGCAGAGACGGAAGAAATATTTGAGATTGTGAAGGTACAGCCTGAATATGACCAGTGATAAAAGAATCAAGAAAAGAATCATGGCCGGAGATTTTGAAGTGCATGTAACGAAGCGTCCAGGCCAGAAGAATATATACATCAGGGTAAGCCCTCCTAATGGTGAAATAACAGTGAGTGCGCCCGCAAAAATTTCGGATAAGCTAATCAAAAATTTTATTCTTGGAAAGATCCCGGAGATAACAAAAGTACGTGAACGAATGCGTAAACAGTTCAGACAGTCAGAACGCGAATATGTATCCGGCGAGACATGCTATTTCTGGGGAGTGCCTTATATGCTGCAGGTGATATATGAGGGCAGGCGTTGCATGATTCAGAGAGTCCCGGAAAGAATAATAATGACTGTGCCGGAGGGGACTCCTTTAGAGAAACGCAAGAGCCTTCTCACAGAATGGTACCGCCGTGAATTAAAGCATATGCTTGGTATATTACTGCCGGAATGCGTGAAGAGAGTCGGAGTAAAAATAAATTCCTGCAATATAAGAAACATGAAAACGCGCTGGGGATCGTGTAATATCTCACGGGAAAGAATATTAATCAACCTTCAGCTTGTGAAGAAACCGCCGGAATGCCTCGAATATGTATTGACGCATGAGCTAGTTCACCTTCTGGAAAAGAATCACACAAACAGATTCAAAAGTCTGATGGACAAATATTATCCGGCGTGGCGTGAAGCAAAACGAATTTTAGCGGAGATGCCTTTAGATCACTTGCAAAAGTAATCATACGTTATTATACGGATTCATGCCTTCAAGATTCCATTTGTCATTAAGATATTTTCTATGCATCAGCGTTTTGATTCTCGATTCGTCTTCTTCACTGAGCGTTAATGTTTCATGTATATTCATGTTATCACGCAGGATATTTATGAACTCTCTGACCGTCATATCATGTTTGAGCAGCGGCTTAATGTTCGCGACATTACCGGAATGTTTTAATGCGCGTTTCATGGCCTCAAGATTTGAATCGAATAATAACGTTCCATGATGAAGAATAATATTGTCATGATGATACTGTGCAGCCCCTGAGATTTTCATTCCATCAGCAAGAATGTCATTATGCCTGAATGAAAGCTCTGCGTTAATCCCGATTGCGTTTAATGCATTAATCATGATGTCCGAGAAATATTTTAGTGTAAAGTCTCTATTGTCCCTGAGAATGAATGTATAATTTACATTCCCCAAATCATGATAGACACTTCCGCCTCCAGAATTGCGCCTTATGATTTGAATCCCTGAGTCAGCATTCACATCTTCGTTTACGTTCACGAATCTGCCAATGATAACAGAGGGTTCATTCTGCCATAACATGAAGAGTTCATTATTGCGGGAACATAAATATTCTTCGAGAGCGAGATTATACTGCGGACATGTAGATTCATTATTCACCGTCAGGAGCATCGGGGCGTAATATCCTTATTGTTTCTTCCTGAAACCAGTCATAAATCGTACGCTTCTGTTCTCGCTGGCTTCGTAATCTCTCAATGCTTGAGCCTATGATGAATAACGGGTTCACAGGGTCAATTAAATCATGCCCCCATTTACGCAATGTTGACGTGAGCGATTCTAATTGTGATTCTGTGTCCGTGATGAATGCGAGCAAATTCCAGTCTTCATTTTCATCATGATCAATGTCAAACCATCCGGGCAAAAATATGCGTCTCTGTTCAGTCATGAATATATGCAGCTTACCGATAAAGGGCAGTAAATTTTCAGGTGAGCAATTAACTTTCTTTACAAATAATCTGTCAGCGTCAAGGAATTTGAATTTATCCGAAGGCATTTGCTCATAGTCCTTATAGTGATTGAAATCTGCGCGGCTTCTCAGAACGAAATCAACGATGAGACTTCCATATCTCAAATTATTTTTGCGTACCCATTCATCGAGGCCATGCTGACCCGGCGCATTAAACTTTCTTGCGGCGACTCCTGTATTGGGAAATGCATTCACAAAATTTTTCACACATTCTGATTCAGGCCATGCAGCTTTGACGCGTTCACCCTCGAATACAAAATATTCATCATCATTTAGGCACGGCACAACGGGAAAATTTTCACGCACAGTAACTTCTTTAATGCCCCAGTCAGTAACAAATGCGCGGTCTAATAACTGAGTCATGCGGTTGAGTTCAAGCATATCTTTAGCTCTCGATGAATCGATAATCACTTCTCCGGCGGGCGTAACAGGAAGATATAACTCTCTTGCGGCATTCTCGCGCGTTCTGATTCCTTTTGGGGTAAGCACATAACCTGATGATACTGGCATTAAGTCCCCTGATTCAACGAGGGCATGTAATCCATTGGGATTTTCACCGGCAATCAAAACGCATTCTTCGTCCCAGCAGGGCAATGATGACGTAAACAGCAATAATAATTCTTTCATGAATATCGCCTCACGATAAAAAAATAGGGAAGCAGATTTTTCTCCGCTCCCCTTTCACCAAAAATTTTTTATGCCAGAGCGTTTTCGATTTCCGATTCGCTCTTTATGGTCGTAACCTTTTCGACAGTTCCCTTCTTTATAACTGCAACCGCCGGAAGTTTATCCGAAAGTCCAAGTTTCTGGGTCATTCTTGCGTTCCTGTAGCCGTCAATCACCGGGACTTTCACGCCTTTAGCCTTTGCGCATTTTTCGACAGCATTTGAGAGCTTCACCTGTGATTCATCGATACTGGAATAGAAGAACGCTTTGACTTCATCAGGCTCAAGGAGTGTCGAGCGTAAATGTAACTGTTCATTAATGTATGAACTTGCCGCCATTGCCGCAACTGCACCGTCAGCCGCCGCCGTTATGACCTGACGAAGAT
>JAFPWQ010000141.1 GCA_017394925.1 Synergistaceae bacterium | reverse complement strand
CGATGATTTATCACAGGCTCTTATCGTTTCAGTCAATCACAGCGGAGACAGCGATTCAACCGGGGCTGTTGCAGGCAATATCATAGGGGCAATGCTGGGTTATGATGCCATTGCTGATAAATGGAAAGATAATCTTGAACTCAAAAATATTATTCTCGAACTCTCTGATGATTTATGCTCGGATTCATGGCCGGAAGGAAAATATTCACGATGAATGAACACAGCCTTGAAAGATTCACTGACGCTCAGAACAATAAAGAATACGGAAGTTATGAGTCCGCATTGAACGAAATTAAGAACGGCAGAAAACGCACTCACTGGATCTGGTATATTTTCCCTCAGCTTAAAGGTCTGGGTCATAGCTTTAACGCAAATTTTTACGGCATTGATGACATTCACGAGGCAAGAGAATATTTAGCTCATCCTGTGCTGGGTGCAAGACTTAAGGAAATCACACAGGCATTATTGAACCTGAATGAGAATGACCCAGTCAAAATCATGGGAAGCATTGACAGCATGAAATTAAAATCATGCATGACTCTATTCGCTCATGTCAGTGAAAATGATTCAGTCTTTCATCAGGCACTCGCAAAATTCTTCAACGGTGAGACTGACGAAAAAACTATAAGGCTGCCTGAAGGTTAAGCCCGGAAAGTGATGCCCTCAGTTTTTCACCGTCCACACTGCACCCATTGATACACACGCGCCTGGTCTCGTTATCATCATGAAGTTCAAGTATTAATTTCGCATTTCCTGATGAACTGTTAATCATTCGCATAAATTCTTTGGGTGCTATTCTCTCAAGTTCGGACGCGTCTATCTTCACGTTCTCATATCTCTGTCCATGAGTTTCAAGCTCTTCTGACGGGATAATATCATCAAGAATCATCTGGCCTCTGTCATCAATGCTTCCCAGGGCAATACATGACATTCCAGTTTTTATTTTTTCTTTCATGGCCTCCCATTGCTTTGGAAATATCACACAGTCAATTCCTTTTTCTGCATCTTCAATCTGAACATTGCACATGATACTGCCTTTCTTCGTCTGCTTCTCTTTTACTGACGTGATTATCCCTCCGATACACGGCCGGATTTTTTCACTCTTCCAGTCTGGTAATTGCGAGATTTTGCAGTTCGTGAAAGGCGAGATTTTATCTATATGCGATTCATACGGATGACCCGAAATATATAACCCCGTAACCTGTTTCTCGTAATCCAGTCTCGTATGTTCGTCATAATCTTTTATCTCCGGCATATCAGGCTCTGATATATTCTCTTCGGCCATGTCCCCGAATAATGACAGCTGGCTTGAATTACTTTCCTTCGTGAGCTTCTGCGCTGTTTCTATCATTAACGGCAAGGCATTTATCATCATTGCTCTGTTAGGCATAATCTCATCAAATGCCCCCGCCTTGATTAAATTCTCTATCACTGAACGGTTTAACACGCTCAAATCTATGCGCCTCAGAAAATCCCATAATGATTTAAACGCTCCGTTTTTATTCCGCTCGTCTATTATCATCTGAACCGGATTATGCCCCATTCTTGAAACTGCTCCAAGTCCAAAGCGAATTACATCACCTACTGCCGTGAAATTTTCCATTGAAGAATTAATATCAGGAGGCAATACTTTTATTCCCGAACGCCTGACCTCAAGAATATAATGACCGAGTACTTCCTTCTTTGCTTTCATCTGACTTGATAAATACGCACTCATGAATTCAGTTCTGTAATTCGCCTTCAGATATGCAGTGTCATACGAGATTAACGCATACGCAGCACTGTGTGATTTATTGAATCCATAACCCGCAAATTTTTCTATATTGTCAAATATACTTCCCGCTGCCTTAGCGTCAATATTATTCTTTTCTGCTCCGGCAAGAAATTTAGCTCTCTGTTCCTGCATTACTTCTACTTTCTTCTTGCCCATCGCACGGCGCAATATATCTGCCTCTCCAAGCGTGTAACCTGCTAAGACACTCGCCGCCTGCATTACCTGTTCCTGATATAAAATCACTCCGTAGGTCTCTTTCAGCACGTTCTCAAGTAACGCATGAGGATATTCGGGTTCTGCCCTTCCGTGTTTGCAGTCAATATACTTGTCGACCATTCCGGAGTCCAACGGTCCGGGTCTGTACATTGCAAGTGCCGCAATCAAATCTTCAAATCTGTCTATTCTGAGCTTTCGTAACATCGCACGTATTCCGTCTGATTCAAGCTGAAATACTCCCATTGTATCGGCTTCCTGCAAAAGCTTAAATGTCGGGGCATCATTCATTTCGTCATTTATTCTGTTTAAGTCGGGAATTTCTTTCCCGTTGAGCTTTATATTCTCTAAGGCTTCTTCTATAATCGAAAGTGTGCTTAGTCCAAGAAAATCCATTTTCACCAGTCCGAGCTTCTCTACGGGTTCCATCGTGAACTGCGTTACTACCTGACCCGTTACTCCCTCTCCGAGACGCTTGACAGGCACAACGTCAGTAACTGGAACAGGCGTTATTACTACTCCGGCAGCATGCTGGGATGTATGTCTCGCAAGTCCCTCGATATTACGCGCCTTATCGATAATATTATGCGCAATCAAATCTGCATCATACATCTTCTTTAAGTCAGGGTTCTCCTCGATTGCTTTATCCAGACTTTTGGCCATGACGGGAATTAATTTCGCTATCCCGTTCGCTACACTGTAATCTGCTCCCAATGCACGACCGACATCTTTTACTGACTGTCTGCCCTTCATACGCCCGAACGTGATTATCTGCGCTACATGATCACTTCCGTATGTCCCGGATATATAGCGCAATAATTCATCACGGCCCTTATCGCTTACGTCCGTGTCTATATCTGGCATTGAGACACGCTCAGGATTAAGAAAGCGTTCAAACAGCAAATTATATTTCAGTGGGTCTAATTCCGTTATCTTTAAGCTCCATGCCACTACTGACCCCGCCGCACTGCCGCGTCCTGGTCCAATCGGAATATTTTTTTTCTTTGCCGCCTTGATTATTCCTGAAACAATCAGAAAATACGCACTGAATCCCATTTGCGTTATTACTCCGAGTTCATACTCAAGACGCTTTGAATATTCTTCGGGTATATTATTCATTCCGCGCGATATAAATCTCTCATGCAGTCCGTCTCTTGCTTCCTTCATTAATTCATCATCAGGCGTTACCCCGTCCGCTAGTTTCAAGTCAGGCAGAAGATAATTTATCTCAGGCTTCATTCTGAGTTTTACATTGCACCTCTCAGCAATCGCTACCGTGTTTGTGAGTGCGTCAGGCATGAAATCCTCAAAGGCCGCGTACATTTCTTCAGGTGATTTGAGATAATAATCATTGCTCGTAAATCCAAATGCATCATCGCCCGCGTCCGCATGTGTGTTAATCTTAAGCAATAATTTATGCCAGTCATAATCTTCACGTTCAAGATAATGCGCATCTCCCGTAGCTATTACTGGAATTCCCGTTTTACGCGAAATTTCTTTTATCGCCTCATTCACTTTCTTTTGCTCTGGCAGGGCATTAGGCATTATCTCAAGAAAAAAATTCCCGTCTCCCATTGTTGACCTGTAATTATCTGCTTCACTTATTGCTAATTCAAGATTATCTGACAGTATTAACTGCGGTATCTCTCCGGCTAAACATGCACTTGAGGCTATTATTCCCTCGTGATATGTCTGCAATAATTCATGGTCGATTCTCGGCTTGTAGTACATCCCATGAGTGTTTGCGATTGAGATTAATTTCATTAAGTTATGCCAGCCCGTATTATTTTCTGCAAGCAATAACAGGTGATTATATCTCTTCTCGCGCGAATTTATTCCTGACGGCGATACATACGCTTCACAGCCGAGTATGGGCTTCACTCCCTGTGCGTTACAATTCTCGTACAATTCTACTGCACCGTACATTACTCCGTGATCCGTCATTGCTATTGCTTTGCTCTCCCAGCCTGATACTTTCTTCGCTAAATCCTTCGTTCTGATTGCTCCGTCAAGCAGGCTATATTCTGTGTGTACGTGTAAATGCACAAATTCATGGCTCATTCTTCATTCTCTCCTTCTTCCGGATTATTCTCTCCGTCATTCCCGTTTTCATTCATGCTTATCATTAATACTTCCGGCTTCGCATTCAGTCTTATCAGTTCCCCGATGAATTTGCCAATTCCGGACTTCTGGAACTGCTCATTTTCTGCAGGTTCTGCTGTCTCAAACGATATTTCCTGAGGCACATATACAGGCATTACAGCAGGCTCATTTTTGGGTTCAGTTTTCTTTTTTTCGGGTTTAACTGGAGCTTCTATTACTGCTTCATAATCAGGACATCTGATACTCTCATTTCCGTAACTGATAATCACATTCCTGTACTCTTTGAACATTGAACGTAAACTTGCCGCATGTCTGGATGCCTTCATAAATGCAAAACAGTACGCATGATTCATTCTGACTGTTAAATCCCCTGCGTTATCATAAAAATCTGCATGAAATAACGCTGAATATATTATGAAATTCTGTTTATGCGCGGTCTCAAGTATCTTTTCTTTCAGGGCATCGTCTTTCTTTATTTCAGCTTCAAGAACAGGCACATGGACAGGCTCAGGATTACTCACTGTTTCATTCTGCTTTACGTGTGAGCTTACCGGCAATGATGACGGCATTAAAGGCTGTGAAAATTTTTCAGGCTCTCCCTCAAGATACAGCATGAATAAACCAGATAATATATCGTTTCTTGTTCCTCTTCGTGCTTCTGAAAGTATTCTTACAGTAACACTCAGGATTTTATGCAGATCTTCAGACTTCCAGTTTTTGACTTCTTCATTCAGAAATGCCTTCTCCTGTTCTGATGCTCCGAGTGTATCAGCGATATTTTTCCAGCGTGAGACTAGCCAAAGATTACGTATCAATGCAAATATTTCTTCAAATACTCTCAGACCCGATGCACCTGAATCAAACATTGACTTTAGAATCATATACGCCTCTGACGGGTCAGTTCTGAAAGTTTTTACCCAGCGTTCAAATGCACTTCTGCTTCCTGTTCCCGTTACGCTTTCTACAAGTGAGAGCGTTATTTCTTTTTCTCCGGCGGCCGCTATTACCTGCTCAAGCAATGATAACGCATCACGCAATGCTCCGTCTGCCTGCCGTGAAATTTCCCATAATGATTCGTCATCGGCTTTCACGTTCTCTTTCTCACAGACATACTTTAATCTCGCAAATATATCTTCAGTCTTTATGCTGTGAAACGGTATATGCTGACATCTTGAACGTATCGTAACAGGCACTTTCTGGGGCTCCGTCGTGGCCATGATGAATATTACGTATTCGGGAGGCTCTTCAAGCGTCTTCAGTAATGCATTGAATGCCCCGCCTGATAACATGTGTACTTCGTCGATTATATATATTTTATATCTTGAATTAAACGGTGCGAGTGTTACATTCTCTTTCAGGCCGCGTATATTTTCGACTCCGTTGTTCGATGCTCCGTCTATCTCTATTACATCAAGACTTTCACCGTCAGTTATGGCTTTACAGTTCACACATTCCCCGCATGGCTCATAGCCTTTTGGGTTCCTGCAGTTCAATGCCTTCGCAAATATTCTTGCCGCTGATGTCTTGCCGCATCCCCTTGAGCCTGAAAATAAATATGCATGACCTACATATGATTTTGTGATTGCATTCGTCAGAACTTCGACTGCTGACTTCTGCCCGGTTATTTCTCCGAATGTCTGAGGGCGGTACTTGCGGTATAATGCTATGCTCATTCATGTACTCCTGATTTATTTTATTTTATCACACTTGAACCGCTCTTAACTTGTGCTGTGTGCTAGAATGAATTATATATCACATTCACAAAGGAGTTTATATCATTATGCCCATGCAGATCAGTCTCGATGAATTACTCGGCGTGTTAGTTTCTCACACTCAGGAACTCGCTATCGATAATGAAAACATCAAAAACAAATTTAACATCATGTCCAGAATTTTATACAAGAAAGGTCTCTTTAATGAACATGACGCTCTTGAGGCTATCCGTGATGAAAATAAAATGCTTCTTGAACTCGGCATGATTAAAACTATGCCCGACGAAAAGACACTCAAAAATGCCGATGAGAATTTAATGATGTGGATTAAGGGCGACACGAAAGCAATTAAACGTTCACTTGAAGAGATGCAGAAAAAAATTCAGGAAGAAGAAGCTAAACAGAATGCCCCGCGAATTGAAACAGCACCAGCAGGCGTTCTTGACCAGTTAGACAGGCTTAATTCAAATAATAACAAGAAATTAATCCTCTAATCATGGCCGTAAAAGACAAATGGCGTAAACTCTCAGGCATGGGATATATTATTGCCGTGCTTGATTTTATTCTGCTCGCTCTGGCCGTATATCTGGGTTATGCATTGAGACTCGGCATTGTCATTCCCCGTTACGTTGCTGACTGGCTGCACATAATGCTCATGCTTCCGTCAGTGTGCGTAATAATCTTTGCGTTAT
>JAFPWQ010000140.1 GCA_017394925.1 Synergistaceae bacterium | reverse complement strand
GATCACGCTCGATAATCTGAAGCAGACACTTGAAGGTGCAGACTTTGAGACGGATATTAACAGAATCAGATTAGCCGAGTCTCTCACAACTGCATTTGCTGTAACTGCAAGAAATTATGCGGTTGCGCTTGATACCAGAGATGCGAAGATGATGAATGACATAGTCCAGCAGTTAGTGAACGGCGAGAACATGTACAACAGGTTCTATGAAGGCTCAAGGTTCAAGGAAGTACGTGATTTAATGACGGCAGGACGCGGAACATTCACGACATTAAAGAACGGATTCAATGACGTGTTAAATTCATTCACGCAGACAGAACCGGCATTTGCGGCCTTACTTGCTGACGGATTAAACCTCGTGAACATTGCGAATAAGATTACGGACGCAGGCACACATAGAATCGTAGATTTGTCGCAGAATGCACACGATTCACTGGGAAGCACAATGACGCTTGTTATTTCACTTGCGGCTGTAGCTATTGTACTTGGCATCGTAATTGCACTCTATATCGCAAAATCAATTTCGACCCCGTTAGGCCGTGTAGTTGAACTCTGCGGAAATGCAAGAGACGGTGATATGTCAATCACGCGCGCAGACTTCAATTATGAGGGCAAAGACGAACTTGGTCATCTGGGCGATGCATTAACTGAAATGTTCGCAGGTCTCAGCACAGCAATCGGTGATATTCGCGGCCTCGCAATTGAGAGTCATGACAAGGCCGGAGCAATGAAAGAAGATGCCGGCAAGAACTTAGACTATGCAAATAACGTTCGTTCAAGCGTTTCAAACGTGGTCAAGCTCATGGAGAGCAACTCATCATCACTTCAGGAATCGAATGCAGGCACTGAAGAAATGTCAGCGGCATCAATGACAAGTGCACAGGCCGCAACAGACTGCGCAGAGTTCATCTCGAACATGACGACAGTAACGGGCAATGCAGTAGACACGGTTAAAGAGGCAATCACGAACATAACGATCCTTCAGAAGAAGACCAAAGAGAGCGGCATAAAACTTCAGGAACTTGTTGAGAATTCAAACAAGATAAGCGAATTCATCGGAGATATTACGTCAATTGCAGACCAGACGAATTTACTTGCACTCAACGCCGCAATCGAGGCTGCAAGAGCAGGTGAAGCAGGACGAGGATTTGCAGTTGTCGCTGAATCAGTCCGTAAGCTCGCAGAAGAATCAAGCCGTGCCGCAGAGAACGTAAGAGGCTTAATCGAGACATTGCAGACAAGCGTACGTGAGACTAAGACATCAAGCGATGAGACTTCAGTATTGCTTGACGAGACAACAGAGAAGGCTAACGGTGCGCAGGATTCACTTGCTGAGGCAATGAGCCAGATCGACAAGGCAAATGACAGAATTCAGAACATAGCCGCAGTTGCACAGGAGCAGGCAGCATCAAGCCGTGAGATTGCCGCAGGTATCGACAACGTAACGAAGGCAACAACGGAAATTCTTGATCATCTTGAGAGCATAAAGAACGATATGGACGAGACAGCATTAATCGCTGAACGTGCAGCACAGGGTGCAGTCGATCAGACAGGACTCGTTGAGAGCATCACGGAAGCATTATCGCAGTTCCATATTGAGGAAGAAGGCGCAGCTCCCAAGAAGGGCGGCTCATCACGCAAGGCACTTCCTGCAAAAGCACCTGCAAAGAAAAAGTAAATTTTCAGGAAGAATTAACATGTAAACTCATGGGGAGAATCATTTAACGGTTCTCCTCATTTTTTATGGCCATGAATAACTACGAATCTAATTTTGACATCTACATACATGACTTGCTTAAAGAAGCAGGAATCGAATCAGAATATCAGCATACGGAGATTGCACATCTGAACGAAGCATTAAGTACTGCATCGAAGAATCAGACCGGCGAGTCAGGTTACCCGGATTTCATTGCGATCGTTGAAGGCTATGTGATAGTCATCGAGAATAAGGCCGACAGGGATAAATTATGTCTGAAAGATAAAGACGGCAGTATATCGCAGAGCATTAAAGCCACACGGGATTATGCGCTTAACGGAGCATTGTATTATGCCCATAAAATTATAGAGCATGGGACATTCACGAAGATATTTGCGTTCGGCAATGCAGGAGACTCTAAGCACCATACGTTACAGCCTTTATTCGTGAATGAAGACGGAGTGAAAGAGCTTGAACCTGTAGAGACATTCGAGAACTTTTCGCCGTCAAATATTGAGAGATATTATCATCGTGTGGTTCTTGAAGAAGAAATGCCCGAAGACTTAGAACTCAAAGACATTAAGACTAAGGCAGAAAAACTTCATGAGCATTTACGGAATTACGGCAAGTTAGGCGAGACAGAAAAGCCCCTTGTCGTTTCGGCAATACTCTTAGCACTCAGAGAACAGAAATACGGATTCAGTCTTGATATTCTGAAGGGTGATACGGTTGATAAAAACACTGACGGTGAATTGCTCTACAGGTATCTTGAGAATGCAATAACACGCGCAAAGGTCCGTCCTGAAGTCAAACGCGAAAAAATTCTGCACCAGTTCACGCTCATAAAGGACAGGCCGGTACTCAACACTATAAACCCGAACTTAAAGATGACCCCGTTGAAATTTTTTGCTGACTATCTCAACAGGGAAATATACAGCGCGATTGAATTCAATAATTCACACGAAGATTATCTTGGGAGATTCTACGGTGAATTTGTGCGCTATTCAGGAGGAGACGGTCAGACATTAGGCGTTGTTCTCACTCCTTCACATATAACTGAATTATTTTGTGATTTACTGGATATTCTGCCCGATGACGTTATATTTGATCCGTGTTCAGGTACAGGAGGATTCTTAATCGCCGGTATGCACAGAATGCTCAACGCCGCAAAGAACGAATCGCAGCGGAGGCACATCAGAGAAAAGCAGATATACGGGATTGAAGTCCGTGATGACATGTTCGCGATTGCAACTACGAATATGATTCTCAGGGGAGACGGTCAGAGCAATTTGACGTGTGAAGATTTTCTTGCGAAGAGACCCGATGAGTTACAGCTCTTAGGTATCACGAAGGGCTTAATGAATCCGCCTTACTCGCAGGCAAAGAACAAAGCAACGTCTAATCTTTCGGAACTGAATTTCATCTATCACCTCCTCGAATGCATTCAGACAGGAGGGAGGGCAGCCGTTATTGTCCCGGTCTCATCAATGACAGGCAAAACGAAAGAGGACAGGCAGCTTAAATCTGACATTCTGAAGCATCATACGCTTGAAGGAGTGATAAGCCTCAATAAAGATACATTTTACGGTGTAGGAACTGTTCCGTGTATCGCGATATTCACCGCAGGTATTCCGCATGAACCGGACAAGCTCGCGAAGTTCATTGACTTTCATGATGACGGTTACGAGGTCAAAATGCATAAGGGACTTGAAGAGACCGAACGCGCAAAGGACAGAAGGCAGTATCTTCTTGACTGCTGGAGAGGAAATATTATCCCGTCTTCAAAGTTCATGGTTGAGACTAAAGTTGAAGAGTCTGACGAATGGCTTCACTCGTTCTTCTACTATAACGATGAGACTCCCAGAGAGAATGAATTCGTGAACAGTCTTGCCGATTACCTCACGTTTGAATTCAGCATGATAGTTCACGGACGCGGCTATTTGTTCGGCTATGCAGGCAGTAACGAATCACACGGTCTTTCACTTGAGGGCCGGCAATGGGCAGAATTCGATTTGAATGCAATTCTTCCTGACATACAGCGCGGCAAGAGACTCAAAACAGGTGACCATATACCCGGAAATATCCCGTATGTATCATCAACGGGACTGAATAACGGAATCGATTCATTCATCGGCAACACGGAAGGTGTTCGGAGATTCAGTAAGTGCATGACGATTGCGAACAGCGGCAGTGTTGGCAAATCATTCTTTCATGACTATGAATTCATCGCAAGCGATCACGTTACGGCACTCAAAGCTCCGGCCATGAATAAATACGTGTATATGTTCATCACGTCAGTAGCAGAACCACGAATGCAGGAGAAATACAGCTTTAACCGCGAGATTAACGAATCACGAATCAACCGCGAGAAGATTATGCTTCCCGTTGATGATAGCGGCAGACCTGATTATGCGTTCATGGAAGAATACATGCGTGAACGTGAGAGAATTTTAACTATGCGTTATGCACCCCGTGAACATGAATCAGAAGACGGGTAATGATTTGTCATTCATGGGAATAAAATGGGATTCGTTCATGATAACGGACATTGCAGAAATAATTTCGGGCCGCATTATACCCGAAGACGAGAGAATAGCCGGTAACATTCCGTACGTTACATCATCAGCCATGAATAACGGAGTAACTCACTTCATCGGCAATGTGAACGACACATTAGAATCCGAATGCATATCCGTGAACAGCAACGGCTCTGTGGGCTATGCGTTCTATCATCCGTATGAGGCTCTGTACTCTTCTGACTGCCGGAAGCTAAGACTAAAATACAAGAACAAATACGCGTCTATATTCATTGCGGTATCAATCACATCACAGCATGAGAAATATAATTACGGCTATAAACTCGGCACAGCAAGATTAATGCGTCAGAAAATTATGCTCCCGGTAAATCAAAACGGCGAACCTGATTATGCATTCATGGAGAGATTCATGAAGTGTACAGAGCAAAAATTAATTCACGAATACATATCAGTAAAACATGCTACCGGGGGGGGGTAAAATTACTGAGTGATATAGATACATGGCCGGGCATAAACTTATACCCGGTCGTTTTTCTCTTTTTTCAGTCATTCAGGAATCAATTTTGTCTCCTGTTTTACCGTCGAGATATTCAAGCAATAACGGGCTGAGTATCTTGATATACGTTCCCTTCATGCCCAGACTCCTGCTCTCGATTAGGCCGGCACTCTCAAGTTTACGCAGTGCATTCACGATTACGCTTCGTGTTACGCCGACTCTGTCAGCAACTCTTGAGGCAATTGCTACACCTTCAGGGCCTTTAAGCTCGGCGATGATATGCTTCATGCTCTCAAGCTCTGAATATGACAATGCACGCATGGCCATTTGAACGCTCAATCTGCTTCTTGCTGTCTCTTCGAGGAGTTTAGCGCGTTCATTCAGAATTTCGATTCCTGCAAGCATTCCGAGATATTCAGCAAGCAATACATCATCGACAAGAAACGGCTCATGAAATCTTACGAGCATAATTGTGCCGAGTCTTTCTGCACTTGCGCCTATAATCGGGACGTACATTAAATGCTTTTCGGGCTTCTCTCCTGAATACGCATCATCGAATAAGAACGCATCTTCGTCATGAATTTCTGAATCTCTGCATCTGTTCATGCGCGTAACAAATTCTTCGGGCATGACTCCGTCCTGAAAACTTTCGGATAATGCTTTTGATTTATATTCGGGCAGCCAGTAATAACCCAGAAGATTCCCGGACTTGTCGACAATATACACGTTTGCAGTTGAAAATTCCGAAAGCAGTTCAGACAGATGAAAATAATCTAATGGTTCACCTTCATGTTTTGCCTGCACAGCCCTTCCGACTTTGCGCGTCTTCTCTAAGAGTTTTCGTAATCTTTTCCCTGTATCCGATTTCTGATTGTCCTGCAATATTTCACTCATCACTCAGTGCCTCCTGTCTTAGAGTCTTAGAGCAGATAACGCCGGATGTCTCTGTTCTCAACAAGACCGCTTAATCTTTCACGTACCATTTCGGGAGTTATTTCGATTTTTTCAGTGTCCATATCGCTGACGTTAAAGCTGATCTCTTCGAGTAACTGCTCCATCATGGTATGAAGTCTTCTTGCGCCGATGTCTTCCATTTCGGAATTCATTTTGTGTGCAAGACGCGCAATTTCTTCCGTAGCTTCCTTCGTGAATGTTAATTCTGTGCCTTCTGTCGAAATTAACGCCTCGTACTGACGGATTAAACTGTTTTCGGGTTCAGTGAGAATCTGCTGGAGATTCTCAATCGTCAAAGGCTCAAGCTCAACACGAATCGGGAATCGTCCCTGCAGCTCAGGAATCAAATCCGAAGGCTTTACACCGCTGAATGCTCCCGCCGCAATGAACAGAATATGATCCGTCTTAACGGGGCCGTAACGTGTCTGCACTACAGAGCCTTCAACGATGGGCAATAAATCCCTCTGTACACCTTCGCGGCTTACGTCAGGGCCGTGTGAACTTCCTCCCTTCACAACAACCTTATCTATCTCATCAAGAAAGACAATGCCGTCTTCCTGTGCCATCTCTAACGCTTCTTTGCCCATCGCATCAGTGTCGATTAATTTTTCGGCTTCTTCCTGCTGTAAGATTCTCAATGCCTCTTTGACTTTCATATGACGCTTCTTTGTCTTCTTGGGCATGATTCCGCCAAGCATTTCAGTTATGTTTATGCCGATAACGTCCATTCCCGGAGTGCCGAACATCGGAAGTGAATTTGCGCTGTCGTTAATCTCAATCTCAATGTCTCTTCCGTCAAGTTTTCCCTTGCGTAACATCTCAAGCAATTTCTGACGCGTCTTGTTGTTCTCTTCGATTTTTGGCTCTTCTTCTTCCTCTTCTGGCTCATCATCATTCTTGTTATCGTCATCGTGATTCGCGAATGCCTTCATGAAATCGGGCATTGAGAATTTCCGTTCGGGTCTTGGGAGCATGGCATCAAGCAATCTCTGTTCTGCACGTTCAAGCGCGGGCTTCTGGACATCAGCGAGCATTCTCTTGCGCACCATTGAGACCGCAAACTCTGTTAAGTCTCGTATGATCGTCTCAACATCACGGCCAACATAACCCACTTCGGTGAACTTCGTTGCTTCGACCTTGACGAACGGCGCATTTGACAGTGTAGCGAGTCTTCGTGCAATTTCAGTTTTTCCGACTCCAGTAGGACCGACCATGAGAATATTCTTCGGCATAATCTCATGTGCAATCTCTGGCGGAAGTGCGCGCCTGCGAAGACGATTACGTAATGCAATCGCTACGGATCTTTTTGCTTTGTCCTGACCAACGATATAGCGGTTCAGGTGTTCGATGATTTTTGACGGCGTTAAATCCGATTTTACTCTGTGTTCTGTGTTCATGATTAATTCAGTACCTCAACGATTATATTTTTGTTCGTGTAAATGCATATTTCAGATGCTAATTCAATTGAGCGTCTCGCAATTTCTTCGGGACTCTTGTCTGTTGATTCTCTCAGTGCTCTTCCGGCCGCAAGTGCAAAACCTCCTCCTGAACCGATTGCGGCAACATCACCTTCAGGCTCAAGAACATCACCCGCACCGCTGAGCAGTAATGTCATCTCGTGATTGGCGGCTAACATCATGGCCTCAAGTCTTCTGAGTGCCTTATCGAGTCTCCATTCGCGAACGAGTTTTACTGCACCTTTCATTAAATCGCCCTTCTCCTGTTCAAGACAGTCTTCAAATTTCTCAAGCAGCGTCATTGCATCGGCTGTACTTCCTGCAAAGCCCGTTAATATTTTTCCGCCTAAGAGTGTTCGTACTTTCCTTGCGCCTGACTTGATGACCTGAGAACCTAATGTTACCTGACCGTCTCCTGCCATTGCTACACGTGATCCGTTTCTCACACATACTATTGTTGTCCCTTCAAACATGAAAAATTTATCCTTCCTTTCGTTTATTGGGGATATTGTGAAAAATTTTTTTCTGTCCGGCGCAATATTATCTCATTTGCATATATTTTTGAAATAATTCGATTAAATTAAAATTTTCTGAGTATAATTCTTCAACAAGGAGGCGTATTGTTATCATGTTACCAGACCAGGATACACTTCATCCTCTCAAGGGCTTTAAGAATTTAATTTACGCTAAGAACTCAGTCAGCAATCCGAATATTATTATCGGGGATTTCACATATATAAGCGATTCTGATTTCGAGTCTCACGTTACGCATCACTATGATTTCATCGGCGACAAGTTAATCATCGGGAAGTTCTGCCAGATCGGAGCGGGCGTTAAATTTATCATGAACGGAGCAAATCACAGAATGAACTGCGCATCGACATTTCCGTTTTACATTTTCGAGGGCTGGAATGAATCTTCACATGCACCGGCATTATCTGAACTTCCGCTTAAAGGTGATACTGTCATCGGCAATGACGTTTGGATTGGCGAGAATGCAGCTATACTTCCGGGCGTTCATATTGGCGACGGAGCAATAATCGGAATGAACAGCACCGTAGGAAGCAATATCGAATCGTATTCAGTTGTTGTGGGTAATCCTGCAAAAGTGATTCGTAAACGCTTTGACGATGAAATGATTTCACTGCTCGAAAAATTAAAATGGTGGGACAAAAGCACAAACGAAGTTATAAATCTTATCCCGATATTAACATGCAGTGATACAGAACGCGTAAAGAATGAAATCAAAAATTATCTCAACATGTTATAATTCACACTATAAAAGCACATACAGCATTTCTTTTTATCCCAAAGGAACGGCTCTTCGGGAGTCGGTGAAAAAATGTGCTTTGGATATTAAAGGCGCATACAGCATTTAACTATCGATTATTTGTTTATTGTGGCAGCGTTACCACGTTGTCAGGCGGCTATGTTAAACCGTCAGTAACAAAAAAAATTTGCGCCTTGTCTTTTCACTAAATCATTCAGGGAGGAATAAATTTCATGCTTGAATATCTCAGGAACGAAGCTAACAGAACCTTCACCGAAAATTCAGCAGCAACTCTCAAATCAACTTTCTCATCATGCCTTGACCTGTTCGCCGCAATCGGAGCATTGAGAAATTCAGACGAAAATGAAATCACGAAACGATTCATTCGTGCATTCACTGAAGACCCCGACATGGCCATGAAGATATTATTTTATGCGCGCGACATAAGGCAGGGGCTCGGTGAACGAAAAGTATTCAGGGTGATAATGAAATGGCTTGCAGATAATTATTCGCCTTCTGTCATAAAGAATCTCTCACGCATTCCTGAGTACGGACGTTATGATGATTTGCTTTCACTCATGGATACCAAATGCGAAGAGTTAATGCTTGCACTCGTCAAATCACAGCTAGAAACGGATATTAATTCCGAAACACCTTCACTGTTAGCGAAATGGCTTCCCTCTGTGAACGCGTCAGATAAACTCGTAAGACGCACAGCCAAACATGTAGCATGGTACTTAGGCATGAACGATAAAGCATACAGGCAGATG
>JAFPWQ010000139.1 GCA_017394925.1 Synergistaceae bacterium | reverse complement strand
GTTACGAGCAATTTTTCATTCGATGATGCAGATGGCAGAATATATGAACGCTATAATGACGTTGATTATCATATACTACATGGTGATGAATTTTTTAGGCTCATAATGTCAGATACTATTCCGCATTATGTTTTCCCCAGACTTTACAGACGTGAATTTTTGATTGAATCTGGCTATCTTGATTACCCTGAAGTATCGCTTGCTGAAGATCTAATGACTAACTGCTTTCTTGGTCTGCATAATTCGTGTGCTGTATTTTCAGAGACAGTGAATTATCATTACAGATATAATCCCGGAAGTCTGACTAAAAAGGCAGGAGATAAATTGCTTGAGCAGGTAAAAGTTTTAGAACATATGGAAGAATATTTAAAGTCTTCCGGAGAGTATGAAAAATATTCTGACATGATGATTTATCAATGGTTTTCATATGCGGTGGCTTATCTGTCTTTAAATGTACCAGTCAGCACAAAGATAAAAATATTTGCGGCTTGTCATGGCAAGATTAAAAACTTCAAAGCTAATCCGTATTCACGTGAACATTTTGCAAAATTCGGGCGCGTAAAAAAAATGCGTTTCATGTTATATCTGAATCAGCCGTACTTAATGTACATCATTGATCCTCTTCTGAAACTCGGCAAAGAAATCAGAAACATGATTCAAAAGCTCAAAGCACAAAGATATTGCCGCCGTAAATTTGCAAAATTAAAACATGAATCAAAATCATTGCCTCCCGAAAAGATAATATATCTTGCGGCCGCTCCCGATTACGGCAATCTGGGAGATCATGCCATCGCTATGGCCGAAATGAGAGTCCTGCATGAAATGTTCCCTGAACACAAGATAATCGAGATTGACTGCGGAACTTATAATCGCTATGAAGAAGACCTGAAGCGAAGCATTTCTGACAAGAGCACAATATTAATCACCGGCGGAGGTTTTCTCGGCGATCTCTGGATGAACATGGAGAATATAGTACGCAGTGTAATCTCGAATTACCCTGAGAACAAGATCGTAATTCTTCCGCAGAGCTTATACTTCAGGAATAAGTCAGGCATTGAGTATGAGAATTCATGCAGGATATACAGGTCTCATAAGAACCTGAAAATTATTCTGCGCGAGAGATTCTCACTTGAAGAGGCTCATAAAATCCTCAGTGAAGATAAAACTTTTCTGCTTCCCGATATGGCACTATATCTTGAAGAATCATTGCCGCTTCATGAATCTGGAAAACATGTTCTATTCTGCATGAGAACAGACAAAGAACGCATATTATCTGACGATACACAGAATATGCTTCATGATTTCTTCACCAAAAGAGGCTGGTACGTATCAGAGACATCAAATATCACTGAGAATTTCAGCACTGAAATGAGAACATCAAGAGTAACGTCAAAGCTCAGGGAATTTCATGATTCGGATCTCGTCATAACGGACAGGCTTCACGGAATGATTCTCTCTGTTCTTGCAGGTACACCGTGTATTGCGTTCAATAATCTGAGCCGCAAAGTTGAAGGTGTATATTCTGCATGGCTGAAAGATAATATTGATTACGTCAGGATAATTCACAATGCGGATGAACTTCCCGATGCGTTCGCTTCACTCGGTGATATTCACGCGCATACGTATTCAGCCTCGTATCTTGATGCGTATAAATCAGAACTCAGGGAGATAATAGAAAATGCCTGAGCTGCATCACTTCTTTGAGTGTCTTCTGCCTGTCAGCCTGTGCAATCTTGAATGTGAATACTGCTATATCATTCAGGAACACAGACGGGCAATGAAGCAGATTGAGTTTAATTATGACACTGAGCATATGCTTAAAGCACTTCGTAAAGAAAGACTCGGAGGCATATGCTATTTCAGTTTCTGCGGAACAGGCGAGACCCTCATGCAGAAGGATTTTATTCCGTTAGTGCATGGCCTGCTTCATGATGGGCATTATGTGAACATCACGAACAACGGAACGATGACGGCTAAGATACTCGAACTGATGAACACAGACATGAATGATTTATCCCGTCTTCACTTTGCATTCTCTCTGCACTATATCGAACTCATGAAACGCGGAATGTTGAATCTGTTCGCTGAAAACGTCAGGCGTGTACATGATGCAGGATGTTCTTTTCTGGTTCAGATGAATCTTTATGATGGCTATATCCCATATCTTGATGAGATTAAAACATTCTGCCGTGAAAATTTCGGTGCACTTCCACAGGTTGCGGCAACAAGACTTGAGCATCCCGGTAACATGAGATTTCACACTGAAGGCAGCGCAGATGATTATATTGCAATGGGAAGAGAATTCAATTCGCCTCTGTTTGAGTTCACGGTCAGAAATTTCAACGTTAAGCGTCATGAATTCTGTTATGCAGGTGCGTGGAGTTCCAGGTTAATCGTGAAGACAGGAGAGCTTAATCCATGTTACGCAGGTGGAAAGAGTTTTAACATCTTCGCAGATCCCGATGAACCTGTGAAATATTTCCCTGTCGGACGATGCAGATCATCTTTCTGTTTCAATTCGAGTCATTTCTTATCTCTGGGAGTCATTCCTGGATTCAATGCACCGTCATATGCAGCATTACGGGACAGGCCGGAAGCACAATGGTATACGCCCGTCATGCGTGAGTTCTTATCGCAAAAACTCTGTGAGAATAATACGCAATATACTCAGGCCATGAAGTTATTGATCCTCACGGAAGATTTCATGCAGACATCATACAGAAAAGCCAGACGAATCATTTCGCGAATCATGAGAAAATTACACTTAAGAAAGGATATTGACAAGGATGAAAGAAAATTGTATAATCAGCAACAGCCCAACGTATACACTAAAGAAATTCATCGAGTGCTATCTTCCGGTCGAAACATGCAACCTGAAATGCAGTTACTGTTACATCACCCAGAAAAGAAAATGGAACGCAAAGCTGCCTGATTTAAGCCTGTGTGAATCAAGAATCAAGGCGGCACTGAATCCCAGACGCATGGGCGGAACTTGTCTTGTGAACATATGCGCAGGAGGAGAGACTCTCATTCCGCCGGAACTGTCATCAATCGTGAGATCAATTCTTGAGGACGGTCATTTTGTTATGCTCGTAACCAACGGAACACTCACTGAAAGAATGAGGGAGTACTGCAATTTTCCGTCTGAGATGAGAGCGCGTTTATTCTTCAAGATCTCGTTTCATTATCTTGAGCTTTTACGGCTGAATAAACTTGAGGCATTCTTTGAGAATATACACATGATTCAGGATGCAGGCCTTTCATTTACTGTCGAGATTACCCCCGATGATATTTACATTCCGTATATCCCTGAGATAAAGAGAGTCTGCATTGAGCATCTCGGAGTTCTGCCTCATGTTACAGTTCCGAGAGATGTCCGCATTGAGGGTAAGCCGCTGATGACTAAACTGCCGCGTGAGGAGTTCAGAAAAATATGGAGTCAGTTTGATTCAGAATTATTTAATTTCAAGTACAGAATATTTGAAGTAAAGCGCAGAGAATTTTGTTATGCGGGCTTATGGGGCTTTGTTCTTGAACTTGGCAGCGGAAATTATAAGCAATGTTACTGCGGAAGGCATTTAGGCAATCTCTATCATGATACAGATAAACCGCTTAACTTATCACCTATAGGCACTCACTGCCTGGAAGGACATTGCTATAATGGCCATGCGTTTCTTGGGCTTGGGCTTATTCCTGAATTAGACGCTCCGTTTTATGCTGAACAGAGAAATAGAATCTTACCTGACGGAAGAGAATGGCTCAGTTCTGACGTAAAAGCAATAATGAGCTGCAAACTCAAAGACGCAAATCACGAATACACTTCATATCAGAAATTTTTCTCCGGGATTTACGCAAATATTTATGACTCATTGAGATTCATTAAGCGCGCAATCTTATGGCTGCCAAGAAGAATCAAACGCCTCATTAAAACCTGACTGAACACTCCCAAACCTGCATTTCCCGGTAATAAGAGCCTGACACGAAATGACAGTTACGTTCATGAATGCGAATCGGGGACAGGAACAAAAATTTTTCATTTGTCGCTTGATGATGTGATTCAAATCTTCAGGGACATAACGATTCATGAAAACGATTACGCGAGCATATTTGAGAATGATACTCTGCGTTTCCTGAAAAAACTTCATGATAAATTCGGCACTGTAACTTCATGTTACTGCTTCTTCAGGAAGGGAGATTTTTCTCTCTCTAAGTGCACAGATAAATTTCGTGATGAGTTCATGAGAAATTCTGACTGGCTCAAATTCGGCTTTCATGCTTTTGACCCTGAGACACAGTACGGCACTTCATGTATCAGAAATATTCTTGATGACTATGAAACTTTCTACGAAAAAATGTGTAATATTATTGGTGGGGGGGGGGTATGATGACGTAATAAGGCTTCATTACTATTCCGCCAGCCTGATGGGAATTCGGGCACTCGCAAAATCAAAAATATGTCCTCTGAAAGGTCTTCTATGTGCTGATGACAGGAGGCCGAGTTATTATCTCAATGAAGCACAGAATGAATACATATACTCCCATGATTATTTTCGCGATGACATAAACGGAATTGATTTCTATGCAACTGATTTACGCGCAGAATTCATTAAGTCAGTCTCAAAGAAAATATCTGAATTCAAATCGTCATCATGGAACAATCAGCTCGGCATATTAACTCTCTTCTCTCATGAATGGGCATTAAACCCAAAGACAAAATGCGTAATTGAATCTTTATGCGAGTATGCGAAGAATAATAATTACGTGTTCACCTTCCTTAATGCATAAATACATAAGCATATAAACACAAGTTAAATCATTTTCCTGAGCAGACAGTTATAATTCTCTCAGGAGGTGATTTGAAACTTGAACACGAAATATAAAATCGGCATGGCATTATACCGTTCACTCTTCAGCACAGGCTTAACGCTCGGAGGCATGAAGATACTAAAACGCAAGTACAAGAACGACATGTACGGCCGGGACGGAAAAGTTCAGGACATTCCCGAAGGCTGTGTGTGGGTACATGCTGTGTCTGTCGGTGAAGTACAATCAGCGAGTTCATTAATCCGTCAGATAAAACGCACAAGCACATATCCGTGCATAATTTCAACTGTAACGACAACAGGCCGCGATATGGCAATGAGACTTCTTGACGGAGTAGCCGATAAAATCATTCACAGTCCGTTTGACTCTAAAAAATTTGTGTCGCGTTCACTGGATAACATAAAGCCCGCGATATATATCACAATGGAGACAGAATTATGGCCTGAGATGCTCTCACAGTTAAGAGCGCGTAACATACCTGCATTTCTTGCGAACGGGAGAATCTCAGAGAAGAGCTTTAAACGCATGAGGCACACAAAAAGTTTCTGGAACGGAGTGCTTGAATGCCTGAATAAATTAAT
>JAFPWQ010000138.1 GCA_017394925.1 Synergistaceae bacterium | reverse complement strand
GGCTTGTATGCGATTCTGTCAACAAGAAGACCGCATATAGTTGTGCCTATTATCGCGATGATTACGCCCAAAGCCCATGGAAGTTTATACACGATTGTGGCGAAGTAAACGAAATATGCACCGAGCATGAATATATCACCGTGAGCAAAGTTGATTAGTCTCAGTATGCCGTAGACCATTGTATAGCCGACAGCAACGAGGCCATATAGAGACCCTAAGCTCAGTGCGTTAATGAAATGCTGAACGAAAATATTTAGATTCAATGATATAACGACCTTTCACACTTGCGAATACAAAAAGAGAAGGGCATTAACTTAACCCTTCCCCATGATTTACATTTTGAACTGCATGTTGAGCTTATACTTCAGGAACTACGATTCCTACGAACGTTTTCTTGCCGTTGCGAATCTCAACTATGCCCATGTCCTTTTCTGCGTCATGAGTTGCGTTAATCGTGGTCATGCCTGTAACTGTCGGAAGGTTTTTCGTAGTCTCAAGGGCATCACGGATTTTTTCAGGTTCAGCACTTCCGGCTCTCTCGATTGCGTCCTTCAGCATGATATAGCAGTCATAGCCCAGTGCGCAGTTTACGTTCGGTGCTTTGTCGGGATGAATCTTGTTCCATTCCTCCGTGAATGCCTTTGCGGTCTCGTTCATGTTCGGCATTGAAGGGTCATATGCGAATGTCGTATGCATGAATCCTTCGACAGCATCTCCGCCGAGCGTAACGATTTCGGGATTGTCCATTGCGTCAGCTCCGATGAATCTGAATGACGCGCCGAGTTCTTTTGCCTGCTTTAAGACGATTGCACCCTCAGCGAAATATGCCGGAAGGAATACTATATCGGGCTTTGCGTCAATCAATGCCGTAAGCTGTGCAGTGAAATCCGTATCGCCTGACTGATAGAATAAGCTCGCAACGATCTCTCCGCCCATCTTCGTGTATGAATCTCTGAAAAATTTTCCGAGTCCAACGCTGTAATCATTCGACATGTCTACGAGTGTTGCAGCCTTCTTGAAGCCAAGATTACGGAATGCATATGTTGCCGCGCCTGCACCCTGAAAAGGATCGATGAAGCATACACGGAAGTAATATTTCTTGTCCTGAGTAACTAACGGATTAGTGCATGATGTTCCGATTACAGGAATTCCGGCCTTCTCTGCTACTTCTCCTCCTGCCATCGCCAATGATGAGCCATATGTGCCGATTATCGCGTTCACTTTGTCGTTCTCGATTAGACGTGTTACTGCATTTGCCGCTTCGACCTTGTCTGATTTGTTGTCGACGATTACTAGCTCTACTTTCTTGCCCATGATTGTAGGGTTAAGAGTGTGAGCTAACTGTGTGCCTTCAAGCTCAAGCTGTCCGCCGAATGCATTCTGACCGGTTAAGCAGTTGAAGACTCCGACTTTAATAACGTCATCATCAGCAGACGCAATTGTACAGAGCATAAGTACAAGCATTAAGACTGTAATAAACTTACGCATGATAATAACAACTCCTTTAATTATTGTGAAATGTTCGAAAATTATATCACGCTGATTATATTTTTCCCGTCTTAATCAATACACAGCCAATGCATAGCACGATAACTATCATTGCAGGAATTCCCGTAGTGCATCCTCCTGATGATGAACCAACAGGCGTAACGTTAATGCGTTCTCCGAGAATGTCATATGCTGCTTTCACATCAAGAAGTCCTGTTCTGCTTACCCTCGCTGTACCGTCAAACTGCTTGTAGGGAGCGTACTTTTCTTCATATTCCAGTGTAATTTTCTCGATGAACTCATCACGTGATGCAAGAGGGATACGGCCTGCCTCTATCATGGAGTCAAGTTGTTCGATCCCCATGTCCACATACCTTTTCACGTAGCCTACAAAAGGATAAACGAGAGGATTCTTGTCCTTGTTCGCGCCTTCAAGAAGAGCCGCCTTGATCTGTCCGGGTGTCGCATCAGGATATGCTGACATCAAGAGTGCCGCCGCTCCTGTAACATGGGGTGCTGCCATTGAAGTGCCGCCCAAGATGTTGTACATGCCAGGTTGGCGTTCCGGGGTTGCAATGGGTGAATAGGTGCTGAGAATGTCGTCTCCCGGAGCTGCTATGTCTACTTTCTCGCCCCAGTTCGTGAAGACTGGCGCAGTGTCGTCCGAAGCTATTGCCCCCACGACAATAGAGTTGTTCAGCCCGGTGAATGAGGGAGGATAAAAATAGTACCCCTTCTTAAACTGTGGGCGGTCTGACATATCATCGAAAAGCGTCGGTGCTCCGACCTCAACGCCTGAATTTCCCGCCGCAAAAACCAGTAATGCCCTGTTGAGCGAGTCCAGCGCACGATAGGCCATGTAATAAACATCATTTTCCATTTCTGACGGTGTTATCGGGAAAGCTGAACCGAGCGATAAATTCACAGCGGCGAGTTTCATGTTCGGGTTCTTCTGGAGAAGGTTGGCAATGTAATTCAGAGCTTGTATCTCGTAGCTGATAGTTGCATACACACTGAAATTGTCAAAAATTCTCACCGGGATAATTTTCACGTTCCAGTTCACGCCTGTGATGCCGAGTCCGTTGTTGCCTACCGCGCCGATTGTACCTGCAACATGAGTTCCATGACCGATAAGATCAGCGTCCCAGCTCCCGAATGTCGTGTCTTCATCTCCGCTGACCGTCTGAGTATTGTAGCCGTATTCCGCCGCAATATTGTCCACCAAGTCAGGATGCCTATATAGCCCGCCGTCAATGACGCACGCATAAATCTCGTGGTTTCCTGTTGTGTCCTCCCAAACTTCAGGGGCGTTGATGGCCTTGAGTCCCCAGCATAAATCCGCGCTTGGGTCATTCGGCATAACTGATGCATTCACTGACTGAGTATGAGCATAATAGTTCGGTGATGCTGTGATTACATCAGGACGTGATTTAAGCTCAGAGATTAACTGTTCTGTTGTCTTTGATGATGAACGTACAAGCACAAAGATTTTACCTTCAATCTCCGATAACGTCTCGTAGGTCTCGGCAACTGACGCGTCAACTTCACTCACTGCATCTGAAACACTAACACCTGCTGCCGAAACGCTCACGCCTTCAGGAACACGGAATACTACAAGAGCTTCACCCTCTGCATAAATTGCCGCGAGTGCTGACGATGTGAATAACATAACCGCTATGAATGATACTGCAAAAATTTTTCTCTTCATGAATTTCTGCCTCCTTTTATGATTTATGATTATTGTAACGCGTTTATCTTTTTATCCCAGCCTGCACGTTTAATATGAATCGTCATTAATGCCGTGCATATCATCCAGCCTATTGGGTAGCCTATCGCAATGAAATATATTGAGCTTGTTATGCGCGAAATGATGAACAAATATATCTGTCTGAAAACAACGAATGACCCAAGCATAATTAACATCGGAGTACGTGAATCACCAACACCGCGCAAAGCACCTGCCTGAATCTGATTCGTTGCATTAACAGGATCGAATAAGCTGTTGAGACGGATAAACAGAACTGCAAAACTCAGAACTGCCGTATCCTGATTGAATAAACCAGAGATATACGGAGCGAATATATACAGGAAAGATATAATACATGCAGATATTCCCCACGAGATAAATAACCCGTTAAGAACACCTTTATGAATCCTTTCGGGCTTCTGTGCTCCTGCGTTCTGACCAACGAAAGTTGTTACTGACATGGCCATGCTCTGTGTGGGTAATATCACGAATGCATCGACACGGGCATATATTCCCCAGCCTGCAGTGCTTGCTGCTCCGTATGAATTGATATACGCCTGAACGAAGACGTTTGAGAATGATGTTACAGCCATCTGAAAGCCTGCAGGGAATCCAATTTCGATTATGCGCTTGAGAATCCTCCAGTCTATTTTCATTTCACGCCACGATAAGCTATGCACTTCATGACTCGTGAATAATATCCAGAATATTATTGCGCCTGAAATGAACTGCGAGATTATGGTTGCATATGCTACACCTGCAACGCCTGATTCAAATTTAATCACGAAGAGTAAATCCAGAAAGATATTCAGAACGGAAGCAAGTATCAGAAAATATAACGGTCTCTTTGAATCACCTACAGCCCTTAGAATCGCACTGCCCATGTTGTACATCACTGTACCCGTGAGACCAAGCGAAAATATTCTGAGATATACAACTGCTTCTTTGTATACGCTCTCAGGAGTATTCATCATGCGGAGTAAATGAGGCGTTGAATAATAACCTGTGGCCGCAAATACGAGTGATAATAAGAACATTGCTGCTGTTGCTGTGTGAGTAGACTTTCTGAGATTCTCAATGTCTTTTGCTCCGAAGTACTGCGAGATAACTACGCTTGCTCCCATTGTGAAGCCTATAGCTAATCCCAGCATTGTAATTACGATCGGAATAGTTGAAGTAACTGCTCCGAGTGCATCTGCTCCTACGAAATTTCCGACTACGATACTGTCTACTGTGTTATAGAGCTGCTGAAAAATATTCCCGATGAATAACGGAAATGCAAAAGTGATTAGCTGCTTCCAGATTGTTCCGGTTGTCATGTCCCGGACTGTTGAGCTTTTAATTCTTTCTGGCAAGTTTATTCCCCCCCTTGTGATTTCAAAAATTTTATTTCATGAGTTAAAGGCGGTCAAATTTTCACGGTGATACACGCTGTTTTGATTTTCACAGCCTGTGAGTTAAAATTAAAATATTCTTATCATTCATGAATTCATTTCAGGAGGTTATGATATTGGCTCAATGGGAAAGTATAACTGTGCGTGAAGCAATATCGCGTATACATAACGAGATAATGGTGCTGCCAGTTATCCAGAGAAATCTTGTATGGGAAGCAGATAAAATGGAACTGCTTTTTGATTCTCTTTTCCGCAAAAACTCTTTCGGATCAATCATATGTGTTGAAGAAGCAAGAGACAGCATTCCTCTTTTTGCTCACCGTATATTCATGAAGGACGGCAGTCAGGCTCAATCTGTTGAATACGAAAGAGTAAGGCAGTCAACACTCCTTATTATTGACGGTCAGCAGAGACTTCAGAGTTTTTATTCCGGGCTTTGCGGAACATACGAAGGAAAAACTTTGTACTTTGATTTGTTCAGCAACCCAACACAATCAGATTATAATTACAACTTCAGGTTTGCCTCTTCTGAGAGTGCTTTATTCAGGAACAATAAAGATTCTAAATTTGGTACATATCTCTGGTATTCGGCCTCTGATCTTTTCAGCAGGCTTCAGCAGACAGAAGATCCGCGAAACGTGGCCCGTGATATAGCCAATGAGAAAGAGATAACAAACATAGAGCAGGAAAGATGCATAGAAGATAATGTCAGTGATTTTTATACAAGAATATTCGCAGACAGCAGTATAGGACTTTCAAAAGTTATCGCTCACATGTCAAAAGATGTTGACGAAGACCGCCAGAGAATTGCCGAAATGTTCCAGCGTCTGAACACAGGCGGCACAAGACTGTCATCTTATGAGCTGGTTGCATCTAGCCTCAAGAGTTTTAATTACAAAATGGAAAGTTTCCTTGTCGATGTCATTCGCGAAAATAAAAGCATTGGAATAGATCAGGACATTCTGATAAAAATGCTTCTGGTGCTTAATGATAAACCGACAAAGAGCATAACTGATATATCATCAATGCATGAGGCAGCTGAGGACGCAGAATTTGCCACAAACAACATGGAACGCATAAGAGCCACACTCACAGCACTGAAGAATTTTCTTAAAGCATCGGGAAATGAAGAATGGTTTAGTTCTGTCGTAAGTAGGTCAGCAATACCGTTACATTTTATTGCGTATCATATCTTCTGGCAGTCAGACAATCCCAATCAAATCCGAAGACTTTTCGATCAGTTCGACACACAGGACAAAAATTTTCGTGACATATCTTCATGGCTCAGGCTGTCCCTGTTAAACAATGTTTTCAAGAGGGGTTGCGGATGGGATCCAATGAGAACCGGCATGAATAAGATACATGAGATCATGTACATGAACAGGGGCAGGTCTTTTCCTTTGAAAGCACTTCTCAGCTTATATAAATCCAAGCTGCACGCGTTTTTCGACAAGGATAGCATAACGCCTCAATCTTTAGATTCGCTCGATCAGGAATATATTTTCTACATGATATATGGTGGCAGAAGATCCACAATACGAATCGAGGATAAAGATCACATACATCCGCAGGCATTACTTAAGAGGAGAAATGTCAGCCTCCTGAAGATAAATAACATAGGCAACCTTCAGTATCTTGATTACGGAACAAACAGAGGAGAAAAAAGCTGCCTTGAACTTAGAGACTGGATAAATCTCAAAGTACCGAACAAAGAAGAATATCTTTCACGGCATTTGATTCCTGAAGATAAAAGCCTATGGACTTCTGATAAGTTCATCAGATTCCTGAATGAAAGACTGAGATTGATTGAGAAGAGAATTAAATCACAGCTGTAACGCATAAAAACGCCGGGGCTCTTTCATCCCGGCATAATCTCTCCCTAATAGTGAATCACATTCTCCGTCCCGCGAATTTTCTTTATCACGCTTTCTGCTTCATCACTGGCAAAGAACTTGTACGTACTCTCAGGAACAAGCCCGCGAATATCTTCAAGCCTTCCTTCTTTGACTGCCTGCCTCACGTTTGATGCGCTTATCACGTTTACTCCGTCATTCTCTTTCTTTCGGGGAACGATTACGCATTTGATTCCGTGTTCCGGAAGTTGTGATGACATTATGCGGTTGTATATCCCTGTAACGAGGCTATTAGGTTCTTCGCCGACATAACGCGCATTAATCCCAAGTGAATCTGCGATCTTCACGAACACACTTAAATCTAATCTCGCATGACTCTCAATTACTGCGCTGTCATCTTTCTGGAAATAACTGGGGAACGTCGCACTGCTGATGATATACGGCCCTGTATCATGATAAATGATATTCTTGATGTGTGATGTACCCTCAATGACGAGTCTTTTGCGAATCTCAAACGGAACTAGTGATGCATCTTCACTGACGATAAAAACATGAAGCACATCATTTTCACCTGCTGCCTTCTCAACAAGATATAAATGTCCAAGCGTAAAAGGATTCGCGTTCAGAACAAGAGCAGCAATTTTTTCGCCGTTTCTTTTTGTCTTCGCAAGTTCAGCAAGATAATCATGAAATCCCGTTCTCCTGTTTTCCATGAAGACAAGCATATCTTCAATTCTGACTATCTCATAAAATCCCAAATCACCGAAAAATTTTGCTGAGCTGCATTTCGTGTACATGAATAAATGATTGATTCCGCGTTCGTATTCATGCTGCACAAGATGCGTTACGATTTCATTCATGATGCCTTCACCCTGATGCTTATGACTCACGGCCATGCACCTGAGTGTGTTTCCGAAACAGCTTCCCGTTGCTATCACATTATAATCTTCGTCATACATTGCGCATGTGTAATCCAGATTCTTATCGCGTCTTATTCCTTCAGCAAGTAATAACTTTTCGACCTGTGCATTTGTTTTCTTGTCTGACGGATATACTTTTGAGATTGTGTATTCGGACATTAATTTTTGCCTCCTGAATCATAAATCTTTGCATAAATTTTACAGTATGTGTTATAATTGCACGCGTTCAAACGGAGAATTGGCCGAGTGGTCGATGGCGGTTGACTTGAAATCAATTGAGGTGCAAGCCTCCGGGGGTTCGAATCCTCCATTCTCCGCCATAAATCGAAATCAATAAGTCCTGTAGAATTTTTACAGGGCTTTTTCACATTCAAAGGAGTAAATCATATGAACATTCACGAAAAATATAACGCTCTCAGAGAATACATTTCATCGCTGGGAAGTGCAGCAATTGCATTTTCAGGAGGAGTAGACTCAACATTTCTGCTCAAAGTATCTCATGATGTCTTAGGCAATAAGGCAATGGCTGTTACAGTATCATCATGCTTATTCCCCGAACGTGAACTCAACGAGTCAAAACATTTCTGCGAATCGAATCACATAAACCAGATAATATTTGATGTTGATGAACTCAGCATAGAGGGCTTCAGAGATAACCCGAAGAACAGATGCTATTTATGCAAGCGTGCGTTATTCACGAAAATTAAAGAGATTGCACATGAACATGAACTCGAACACGTAACCGAAGGCTCAAATCTCGATGACATGAAAGACTACAGACCCGGCATGAAAGCAATTGACGAACTCGGAATCAAAAGCCCGTTAAGAGTCGCAGGTCTCACGAAAGCAGACATAAGAGAATTGTCGCGTGAACTTGGTCTTAACACATGGGATAAACCTTCGTATGCGTGTCTTGCGTCAAGATTCGTATATGGTGAAAGAATAACTTATGAGAAGCTCAGGATGATTGAACATGCAGAAGGATTATTGCTCTCAATGGGATTCAGGCAAATGCGCGTTCGTATTCACGGTGATATTGCCAGAATTGAAATCATGCCCGAAGATTTTTCACGCATAATTCAGAATGACATACGCACAAAGATTTATGACTCGTTAAAGGCTCTGGGATTCTCATATGTTACGCTTGATCTTTCAGGCTACAGAACAGGAAGCATGAATGAATCACTTCACGAACGGCCATGATGACGCAAATATATCCGTGTATGTGAATCTCGTATCAAGAAGCGCGAATATATCAGTTCCGAATATCATCGTGATAAAGCATCCTACAGCAAGAAACGGTACAAGCGGAACTGTGTCGCCTCTTCCCCATTTGACTTTACCGGCAAGCATGAGAACAATCACCCATAATCCGCCGGTCATGATGCCCAGATAAAACGCAAGCAGTGTAAATTTAAGTCCGAGTACTGCACCCATTCCGCCCATAAAGCTCGCATCACCCCAGCCCATTCCGCCGCGTGAAAGAATTATTATCGCCGCAAATATCCCAAAACCGCATAACGCACCTTCAAGACCGTCAAGCAGTGCAGGCCAGCCTCCAGCAATACGAATCACGAGTCCCAGAATGCCCGGTGCAACTGCGAACACGTCAAATATATCGCCGCTCTCAAAGTCAGTCAGTGAGTTAATGACAAGACCGCATGACGCAAAGCAGCAAATCAGACAAGCCCATGATAACCCCCAGTGTGAATAAATCATCATGGCCATGAACGCGCATAATATCTCGATTAAAATATATCTCACGGAAATTTTTGCACCGCATGACCTGCACTTGCCCTTCTGAATCAGCCATGAAATAACCGGGATTAATTCCCATGCAGTTAAGACATGGCCGCATGATTCGCATATAGATCTCTCACTGCCCCACCATGAACGACCCTGTACGCTTCTGTGAGCAATCACATTCAGGAATGACCCGAAACACGCACCGACTACACCGAACATAATCATATTCTGAATATCAATCATTTTTTGTGCATGTTCCTCGTCTGAACGTCATAAACATACTGCCTTGAACTGTCAGAGCCTCTTGCATATCTTGCGCCGTATGCCGTAGATTTCTTTTTCTTCATGTCTTCAAGCTCATCATTAAATGCTCCTGCAAGCTGTCTTCTTGCTTCCTTTAACTTTGAATTTCTCTCTATTTCGCGGTCAATATAGCCGAGTTCTATTAGCATCTGAATATCCGCAGGATTAATGTCTAAGTCTTCGGCTAATTTCTCAATATCAAAAGTCTCATATGGATTATCGCGCATATGATTATGAATGTCGCTGTATTCTTCATCGAGTTTGTGAAGACAGTTACGGCATATTCTGGGCCATTCGTCTTTCACTAAACGCCCGCATAATTTGCATCCTGTTATGTCCATTTAAAATTTTTCCTCCGTGATTATCCGTGATTATTTTCATTTAGCTAATTGTACATGATGTTATGATTCAATTTCGGGAAAAAATTTTTTTATTTTAAGGAGGCCGTTATCATAATCAGATTCATAATGTTTATTATACGCTTAATGCCTCATAAAACTGCGCTTGCATTCGGGCGTTCACTCGGAAGATTATTGCGTCTAATTCTCTGGAAGAAAACAGACAGGTGCGAATCAAGATGCGTCATGTCTCTTGGTGTGGGCATAACAACAGCGCGTGAAATAATCCGCAAAGCCTACATTAATCTCGGAATGTCAGTTATTGAATTCATACGTCTTCCCAAAATCAAGCCGCGAATAAAAGACTACGTGAATTTTCAGCCCGAAAGCGTTAAGAAATTCCGTGATGCAATTGCGAAGGGAAAAGGTGTTATTGTCATGGACACTCACATGGGGAACTGGGAAATATGCGCAGTAGGTGTTGCCGCAGAAGGCTTTGAAGTCTGCCCGATTGTAACGGCTCAGAGGAATGACGCAGGCGTGAATGATTTAATCAACGAGATACGCGCATTGACACCCGAAATCAGGACTATAGACAGTGAGACAGGACTTCGTGAGACATTCAGAACGTTAAAATCCGGCGGTGTAGTTGTTATCATGCAGGACTTAGACGCACGCAAGGACGGAATCATCATGAATTTTCTCGGTATGCCTGCAAGCATTCATGAAGGAATCGTAAAGTTATACCGCAAATTCAAATGCCCGGTTCTGCCCGTAAGATTCGTACGCGATGAAGATAACCCTGGCCATCATCAGATAATAATCCCGTGTGATTTGAGTACTCAGTGCGACAAAAACGGAAAGCCTTTCGGTGAAGACATGCACGGAAGTCTTGAGATGTGCAATGAGATTATAGAGAACTGGATTCGTGAGAGGCCGGAGCTCTGGTTCTGGTTAATGGACAAATGGGAGTACGTTTTCAGACAGAAGGAGAAGAACGCGAAATGATTCTTGCATTTGATCCCGGAAGAGACAAAACCGGCTTTGCATTTGCAGATGAAGAATCGAATCTGATTCTCTCAGGCATATTTGAATCACGTGAACGCGAAAAATTTTTTGATGCCTTAACTCACAATCAGAATCGCAATCTCTCAGCTTATATTCTCGAAGGGCGAATCAAATCGCTTCCTGAAAACTTAATCTCTCATGTAAAATTTATCGCAATAGGCAACGGAACGCACAGCAAAGAATTTCATGAATATATAAAGAATCGAATCAAGATTGAAATTATGACGGTTGATGAGAGAAACACAACACTTGAAGCGCGCAGTCTTTACTGGAAGATTCACGAGCCTAAATTTTTCATGCGTTTACTTCCTGAAAGTATGAGAGTGCCGTCAAGAGTGCTTGATGATTTAGCAGCATGGGCAATAGCGATACGGGCAGTGAAAAGATATAGAGATATAAAAGAGAATAGGCTATAATAATGCAAATTCAGAAAAGAAATAAAAATATATTCAGTATGGAGGGAGATTAATATTTAATGGCCGGAATGGATAAACTTGTCGCTCTCGTGAATAGTTTTGCGTCGGCAGTTCTTTCCGTAGGGCGCGAGGTGGGGCTGAATATCACCCTCAACAAGTCGAGAGTCTCTCAGGGAATTAAAGTCGAAGGCATATGTACGACGGCACTTATCGGAGTAGTCGGTGTAGGTTCGCGGGGAACGATTAACATAATGCTGAACAAGGACGGTTTCGATAACATCATCAATGCGATGTCCGGCGGAATGATTGCGCCCAGTCTCGGTGATGACGTATCAATGAGCGTAATCGGTGAACTGTCGAACATGATCGGAGGCCGTGCACTTGTCCAGAGCGCACTTGGAACAGTAGACGTAACGCCGCCGCAGTTAATTGTCGGAGAGAACATCAAGAACGTAACGAAAGAAGAGAACGGCACAAGAAGTTTTACACTTCCGTTTGAGCTTCAGCCTTCGGGAGGGTTATATCTTGTGTTGTCGTTTAAGATTGACTGAACTGTAAATAATTTTGACTGTGAAAAAAATTAACGGTTCTGGTCTTAACGGGCCGGGATCGTTTTTTTGTTACAAGGAGGTTTTATTTTTATTATGCTGAAAAAATTTTTATGTGCCGCGATTACTGCCTGTGTGCTTGCATTGAGTCCTTTTACTGGTGAAGCGGGAGTGATTCTTGTTCTTTCAGGAGGAGGCACAAAGGGCTTTGCGCATTTGGGAGTCATTGAGACGCTTGAAGAAAACGGAGTACCGATAATAGGCATTGTAGGCACGAGCATGGGCGCATTAATGGGTGCATTGAGGGCAAGCGGATATTCGACAAAGGACATGCACAGAATCCTGAAAGAATTAGATCTTCCTGCACTCCTGAGTGAGAACACCGGACCTATGTTTGTGTTCACGGGCAATGATAAGCGCGCAACGAGAAGCACTATACCTGCACTGACATACACAAAGCAGAAGGGTCAGACAGGGCCTAAGGGATTACTGACGGGCGATAAGTTATACATATACTTTTCACAGTTAATGAAGCATGTAAGCGAGACGGATTTTTATCATCTTCCGATACCGTATGCGGCAGTAGCGACGGACATAAACACGGGAGAAAAAGTTGTGCTTAAAGAAGGGAATTTAGCATCGGCAATGAGAGCGTCAATGTCAATTCCGATGATATTTGAGCCTTGGGTGATTGACGATCATGTTCTTGTTGACGGCGGAATAGTCTCAAACCTTCCCGTCTATACTGCACAGGAATTATTTCCAGGAATCCCAATCGTAGCGGTTGATATATCAGCATCACTTGTTGAAGGTATTAATTCGTACATGGACGTAATCAATCAGTCTCTCACGATCTTAATGAGGCAGACGACCGACGAAGAGAGCAAAGCAGCAGATATATTGCTTAAGCCTAATGTCGAAGGACTTGGAACGCTCGACACAGTAGACCCTGAAGTAGTAGTGCAGCTTGGACGTGAAGCGGCAATGGAAAAAATAGCGGAGATAAAAGCATTATCAGACAGCGGGCCTGCATTATTCACGCTTGAAGAAGAAAGAAAGTTAAGCGATATTGTCGGGGATATTGAGATTCACGGACTGCCTCAGAAAATCTCGGAGCTTGTGAGGAAACGTGCGCTTAAATGGGTAGGAAGACCCGTAAACGAGAAAAAAATTACGGAAGAACTTGAAAAACTTTCGGGTGCGGCAGGTATTGAAATGGCAGATTATCAGCTTGGCCGCACGCAGTCAGGCGATGTACTTGTGCGTATAGACGTGAGACAATCACCTGAGCAGAGACTTGGCATATCAGGATACACGACTAATTTGCATTCAAACAGGTGGATATATCTCAAAGGTGAGGCACGGGGATTACTGAGTGAATATGATTCATTAAGCGGAGTCGTAAAGATAGGTGAGCAATGGGGAGTAGATTTAACATATCAGACAGCACCCCAGCCGTTAGATGCGTGGCAGGTAAGATTATCTGCGCAGAACTGGAAGCCCAGAGGCAAAGATGACAGTGTAAGAGACTGGGACAGATACGCGGCCGGATTAAGCAGGCTATTTACGCTTGGAGATGTGAACATGGGAGTCGGCTATGCATATGAACACATAGACGGCGATGCTCTTTCTGATAATGATAAAACAGAATTCAGCGGCCCGACATTTTTTGCAGAATATGACACGCTTGATATGCCTTCAGACCCTACGAAAGGCCATGCATGGAGAGTCAATTTCTGGTGGCCTAATTTTGATCAGATAATATACAGGTTAAGCTACTTTAAGCCTCTTGAAGTCTCTGATGTATGGAGGACATATTTCCGTGCTGGATTTGCAGAAGGGGACATGAACAGGAGAGGCCATGCGGTATATCTTGGTTCAGCAGAAGAATTGTATTCTATTTCGAGCAGTCCAATTGAGGCCGAAAGAATGTTCTGGGCTAATCTTGCAGTGAGAAAAATTTTGAATCGTACAGCAATGGGAGTTATAGCCGGAGAAGTATTTGCGAGCTGGGGCTATGCAATGGATAAGGACTGGCACAAGGTAGATGCTCCGTGGGAAGTCGGGCTTGCGGTGAATTTCCCGAATAATTTAGTCGATATGAAATTTGCTGTCATGTATGGCTCAGAAGAATTAAAGACGGGATTCTTTATCGGTGTGCCTATATGGGATCATTACCCGCTGCCGTAAAAAATTTTTGTGAGGAGGTCATAAATAATGGTATTGCGTGAGGAAGACTTGAAAGTTCTTAGAGAAGTACCAGCTGAAAACTGGCATATTCTGATGCATTTAGCAAAATATCTTGCTGAAGCTCATACAGAACATGAAAGTAATAACATGAATAATCCGGTGAGACATGGAGAATGGGTTGAGGGTGAGATATGGATGTCAGAAGATTTCAATGATCCTCTTGAGTTTGTATCTGAAAGTGAAATGCATGTGCTTGATGTCATGCGTGAACCAAAACAGGAGGCGGCTGTCTGATGTACATTATGGATACATGCGCGTTTATCTGGTACATAGAGACGAGCAAAAGACTTCCGGCGGCATTGAGAGCTTTAATTGACACAAACGTGAAAGTGTATATGAGATTGAGAAAAAGTGCAATGAGAACAAGATTGCAATACTTTCTCTTGAGACTGCATATTTCGAGAGGATAAAACAGCTTCCGTTGATACACAGAGACCCGTTTGACAGAATCATAATTGCAACGGCAATCGAAGAAAATTTAACGCTCCTGACAAATGACAGTGAGATAATCAAGTACAAAGATGTAAAAACACTCTGGTAAATATATAAATCATAAAAGGAGAAAAGAACATTGGCAAGAAACATAACACCTAAAGAAGAAAATTATTCGCAATGGTATCTCGATGTAATCAAAGCAGCAGAACTCGCAGACTATGCACCCGTACGCGGCTGTATGGTCATTCGTCCGACGGGCTATGCAATCTGGGAAAGCATACAGTCAAAACTTGATGCAGAATTCAAGAAGACAGGACACGTAAACGCATATTTCCCGCTGTTAATTCCGAATTCATTCCTGCAGAAGGAAGCCGAACACGTAGAAGGATTTGCTCCCGAGTGCGCAATGGTAACACATGCAGGCGGCGAAGAACTTGAAGAACCGTTTGCAGTCCGTCCGACATCAGAGACAGTAATAGGCTCAATGTATGCGAAATGGATTCAGTCATGGCGGGATCTGCCAGTACTCATAAATCAATGGTGCAATGTCATGCGATGGGAAAAAAGGCCGCGATTATTCCTGAGAACGTCAGAATTCTTATGGCAGGAAGGACACACTGCACATGCAACGTCAGAAGAAGCCCGTGAAGAGACATTAAAGATGCTCGAAGTTTACAGGAAGACGCTTGAAGATGAGCTTGCATTGCCTGTTATCGCAGGAGAGAAGACAGCAGGCGAAAGATTTCCCGGTGCAGTTGACACGTACACATGCGAGGCCATGATGAGCGACACGAAAGCACTTCAGGCAGGGACGAGTCATTTTCTGGGTCAGAATTTCGCAAAGGCATTCGAGATTCAGTATCAGGACAAGAACGGCGAATTACAATATTGCTGGACAACAAGCTGGGGAATGTCAACGCGTACAATCGGAGCAGTTATCATGACTCACTCAGACAATGACGGCTTAATTCTGCCTCCAAGAATCGCACCCGTTAAGGCCGTTATTCTACCAATCTCAAAAGACGAAAATATAGCAGAGCATGACATATTCCCGAAGGC
>JAFPWQ010000137.1 GCA_017394925.1 Synergistaceae bacterium | reverse complement strand
GTCCCGATGAAGGCAGAGCAATAATCATATCACCCTCACGCACATTTGAGGCATCAAGAATCTTTTCGCGTTCAACGAGTCCGACACTGAAACCGGCAATGTCATATTCATCTTGCGGATAGAAGCCGGGCATTTCTGCTGTCTCTCCTCCGATTAATGCACAGCCCGACATAACGCAGCCTTCAGCAACTCCCGAAACTATTTCGGCTACTCTCTCAGGATAATTTTTTCCGACCGCTATATAATCCAGAAAGAATAACGGCCTCGCTCCCGAACATAAGACATCATTAACGCACATTGCAACACAGTCAATGCCGACAGTGTCATGCTTATTCATCATGAATGCAATCTTGAGTTTTGTCCCGACACCGTCAGTTCCGCTCACTAAGACAGGATGATTCATGTTGCCTGGAAGCTCAAACATTCCGCCGAAACCTCCAAGCTCAGAACATACGCCCTCAATCTTTGTACGTTCAACATGTTTGCGCATGAGACTCACTGCATCATAGCCTGCCTGAACATTTACGCCTGCATTCTTATAGTTATTGCTCACAGTTCAATTTCTCCTGAAGTGTTTTGTCTTTATGATTCACATTCTCAGTCATGATTTGTGATTCACGTTCAAGTTTTTCTGCAAGTTCGTCATTACTGACTGCTAAGATTCTTGCCGCTAACCATGCTGCATTTTCTCCTCCGTCAATCGCAACACATGAAACAGGTACTCCCGAAGGCATCTGCACGGTTGAGAGCAAAGCATCAAGTCCGCCTAAGTCGCTGCTCTTCACAGGGACTCCGATAACCGGAAGACGTGTATATGCCACTAACACTCCGGCAAGATGTGCTGCCTTTCCTGCAATTGCGATTATGACTCCGAAATTATTCTTGCGCGCATTAACTGCAAATTCACGAGCACGTTCTGGTGTCCTGTGAGCTGAAATAATATGTGCCTCGTAATTTATTCCCAGCTTCTTAAACACGTTCATGCTTTTTTCTGCTATGGCCATGTCGCTGTCGCTGCCTAATATTATTGCCGTTCTCTTATTCATTCTTCATTCTTCGTCTTTCTGTCTGTTACTGATATGCACTGTCGGAATCTTGCTTAATTTCGTGAATGTTGAAAGCGGCAATTGAGGCGTTCTTGTGCTTGCTGTCTCTGAGGCTGATTTATTTTCTTTTACGATTATGTCCCAGAGTTCTTTGCGCCATATCTGCGTTGACTGAGGCGCATTGATTCCCAGACGCACAACATCACCGCGTACATCGATAACCATGATTTCAATATCTGTTCCGATCTGGATACTTTCATTTATGCGGCGGCTTAATACTAACATTATGCATTGCCTCCGTTCCTTGTTGATGATGCTTTCATCTTCTCGCGTACGTCTTCAGGAAACACAACATGCCTTATCGGATATTCTTCATTGAGTGCGATTACCTGTACGGCCTTATGAGTCTTTATGTTGATGAGAATCGGCGCGCGTAAATTCGCGGTCATGTTCCACGCTGCACCTTCTGGAATCGATAACACGATTAAGAGTGCAAGATCTGAAGTGTTCAATGAGCCTATGAGTTTGAGTTCATCTTCGGGGATTCGTGCGTTGTAGTCTGACTGAACCGCATCGGGTGATGTTACAGGGAGTGCAAGATCTCCGTCTTCGATTGACTGAAGCCATTTAACTGCGTTGTCCTCACTGCCCGCTAATATCCATGAATGCATGTTCTCAAATGCTGGTATGCCACGCGGGAAAAATAATATTTCTTCTTCATTGTAAGATATTTCACCGAACCGGCTCGTTATGACAGTCTTTATTGCTGACACTTTATATCACATGCCTTTAATTTTATTTTTTGACTGCGCATTATAATAGCATGTTGTGTTATCATTGCTAAATTGTTAAACTGACCTGTTGATTTTATCGAGGTGAGCTTTGAAAGTGAATCAGGGGTTACTGGACTGGCTTAATGCTGCGAATACTAACGATAAAGATTACACTGAACCCAAAGAAAATATATCAGGGTTACTTCTTGCACCGATTAATATCAAACAGCAGGATAATCACGAAGATTTAAACCTGATACACGAAATTAATGAACCAGTCTATGAACCAGAACACGAAATAGAATCCACAATCATTAATGACGAATCAGAAAAAGAATCAGAAAAAGAATCAGAACTTGAACTTTCACAGACTGAATCAAATACGCAAAATATAACGAAAGATAACGAAGATGATTCGCAGGATATAGCTGTAAGACCTTCAGACATAACAGAAGAACATGAAGATAATCACGAAGACAATCATGAAGACTCAGCGCAAAATGAATCACCTGAAATCAATACACTGATCGGAATCCCTGACGACGTAAAAAATAACAGCGTGATAACCGAAGCCGAAGCAATTACGCGTGAACTTGAAAGCCTGAAGAATGAAGTTGCTTCAATTGCAGAAACAAGCACACATGAACTTGATTTAAATAGAGCATGGCATGAAGCATCAGCAGGATTTGAACTGAGCATGAATGAACCTCCTCCGCAGATATGGAGTTCACAAAGTGAAAGTGAATCCGATGATGAAGATAACGATAATGACGACAATAACGAAGACTACGAACATATAATCCTTCAGCAGAATTCATCACTAACGTTACGAGGAACGAATTTCACGCAGAGACTTCAGAACATACTTCAGGGCCGCAAGAAAAAAGCCGCAGAACTCAGACGTAAAAATTCAGAGAAAAATAAACACTCTCACCCGTATATCCGAAATGCATTCATGTTCTGTGCTGTCATGCTGCTTGCACTTGGACTTGCGTGGGCAGCTCTTGAGTATCTTAAAACCAGAACGCCTGAAAGTTTCAATGCGAAGGCATCAGCACTTTACGAACAGGGAAAATATGACGAGGCAATGAATCTCTATCAGGAAGCATATAACCGTTATCCGAAAGTATTAACATTTCTGACGGGAATAGCAAGAAGTGCAGAGAAGGCCGGACATACACAGACAGCTAATATTGCGTGGGAAGAATACAGAAAAGCACTTCCCGATGACATGAGCAAAGACAGAGAACCCGAAAAAAAATCTCAGACTCTGAAAATAAATATAAATACTGGAGGCGGTCAGAAAGAAAAAGAATCGAAAAGAGAATCACGTGAGCATGAGAAAGTTAATGCGCATACATTCAATGAATATCTTAACGAGGCTAACAGGCTATTCAACATTGGAATGTATAACCGGGCATTAATAAATTTCTTTCACGCTCTCGAACGGCGCAGTGATGACATAAGGCCCTATATCGGAATTGCAGAGTCATACAGGGCAAAGGGAATGTATTTCGATGCGAAGAGAATACTTGACGAAGCAAGAGCGAGATTCGGAATCAATCCAACGATTGAAGCGGCAAAAGAATTTTTGAAGGGGAGTAAATGACAATGGCGAATGAGAACGTAATCAGGGCAAATGAAATTGTCGGCAATGATTTAGTGAAGGCATTAAAACGACGGGGCTTTGAGGCTGAATATGTGCCTACAGGAGAAGAGGCATTGAAGCGTGTACTTGAGCTTGTACCGGAGAATGCAAGCGTAGGTATTCCCGGCACTGTAACAGTACGCGCAATCGGTGCTCTTGATGCATTGAAGGCCAGAGGCAACGTGATATATCAGCACTGGGGGCCAATGACGAATGAAGAGAGACGCATTGCAAGAGACCGTGAGAATGGAGCAGATGTATTTCTGACGAGTGCAAATGCAGTTACGCGTGAAGGTCAGATAATCAACATTGACGGCACCGGGAATCGCGTCGCAGGAATGGCATGGGGGAACGGCCTCGTGTTATTCGTTGTGGGAATCAACAAGCTGGCATTCGATTTGACTGACGGACTTAAACGCGCAAAGTCAGCAACGATTCCGAATGCGATTCGTCAGCATGTCGACACTGCATGTGTGAAGGCCGGACATTGTGTGAACTGCTCAGTGTCAGGAAACGAGGACAGTATGTGCAGGGCGATTCTGATTCTGGATCAGGCGGTCAAAGGCAGAAAATATCATGTTATCGTTGTCGGAGAAAATCTCGGTTACTAGTCTGAAAAATTTTTGAGATAAACACCTCTTGCTGTGTGAAAAAAGCACGGCAGGAGGAAATTTTATTTTTCGAGGTGTAAATGTAATAATGGAAAACAGAGATAAAATCGTAGTGTTATTAGCAGGAGGAAGAATAGTACAGCGTCATGAAGAGCATGAACAGAATGAATTAACTGACGAAGAACTTTATGCATTGCTTCCTGATGATGTGAAATCGTACGTGAGTTTTCAGAAATGGAGTTTTCAGCCCGTCAGCAATTACACGATAAGAATGTGCGGTGAACTTCTTGAAATGGCGAGGGGATACATTCATGACGAAGGCGCAAGAGGAGTAGTGATTACGTGCGGAATTCAGGCATTAGCAGAGATAGCATACTTCGCTGATTTAATCTGGGATTTGAATCCTCCATTGATATTCACGGGCTCAATATTCAATGCAGGAACACAGAACAGTGAAACAGCCGTGAGATTAACGCAGTCAGTCAGAGCAGCATTATCGGGTGCATGTACGGGCAAAGGAGCGTTGATATGCATACAGGACGCAATATATTCACCTGCTGATGTTCTGAGAATCTCAAATTTCAATCGCGGAGGTCTCTTAGCATTCCCCGAATCGCCTTTAGGGGTATTCTCTCAGCCTTCAGGGGGATATATCTCATTGCGTTTCCCAAGACACAGAAAAGTAATGAAGATTACACAGCCGTTAGCGAGAAGTCTGCCGGTTTTGACTGCCTCACTTGGAGACGGTGATGTGATATTGCGTTCACTGCTTGATAAACGCTATGAAGAGCTTGACGGTCTGATTATTTCGGGACTTGGAGACGGAGATGTGCCAAGTTCATGGGTGCCGCACCTGCGAAAATTATTGCGTTCGGACATTCCCATTGTACTGACATCAAGATACCCGGACGGATTCGTTCAGGCAACGGAAAATTACGAGGGCAGTGCCTCACAGCTTCTTGAAATGGGATTAATCAATGCGGGAATGCTTTCACCCTATCAGGCGAGGATCAAACTTGCAGTAGGACTTGCATCAGGCTTAAAGGGTCAGGAACTCGGAGATTATATCAACGGAAAGTGAGAGTAAACATGTCAGGAATAGTAGCAATAGCAGGCCGTCCGAACGTAGGCAAGTCATCACTCTTTAATCGTCTTACTGAAACGAAGAATGCAATCGTTGATGATATGCCCGGAGTAACGAGAGACAGGTTATACGGAGAAGTGAATTATGACGGAAGAAATTTTTATGTGATTGATACGGGCGGAATATACGGTGAAGATACAGAGTTCAGCACGGGAATAAAAGCGCATGTTGACGAGGCAGTGAAGGAATGCGACGCGGTAATCTTTATGCTTGACGGTAAAGACGGAGTAACGGGTTCAGATGAAGAGATTGCAGAATTTTTGCGCAGGGCAGGGAATAAGCCCGTGATTGTAGCAGTGAATAAACTCGATGACGTTAAACATGATGACCTTGCGAATGAGGCATACACGCTTGGCTTTGAGAATGTGATTCCCATAAGCGCATTGCACAAACGCGGAATATATGAACTTCTTGATGCATTAATCGAAGTGTTGCCCGAAGACATTCCGGATGAAAATGAAAATGATTCAGACGAGATTCGAATCGTGATTGCAGGCAAGCCCAACGTAGGCAAGTCATCACTGCTGAACAGATTAACGGGTTCTGAACGTTCACTCGTTAGTCCTGTTGCAGGAACAACCAGAGACCCTGTAGACACGCGGACAGAAATTGACGGTCAGAGATTCAGAATCATAGACACAGCCGGATTGAGGAGACGCGCAAAATTCGATGGGGATTTAGAGTACTATTCATTCGTGAGGACATTATCAGCGGTTGACCGTTCAGATGTTGCATTGCTCTTAATGGACGCAAGAGAGCCATGTACGGATCAGGATAAGAGAATAGCATCGCATGTTATACAGAAGGGTAAAGGAATAATAATCGTTCTCAACAAATGGGATTTAATTCAAGGCGAGAATAAAGCGGATGAATTAATGAAAAAGATTCGTGATGATATGCCATTCATTAATTATGCGCCTGTGATATTTGCATCTGCTCTTAACGGCCGCAATCTGAAAAAAATAATCGAAACAGTGAAGACCGTATACATGAATCGTAAGAAGAGAATAGCAACTAATATTCTGAATCGCTTAATGAGGGATGTACTTGCGTTCGACAGACTGCCTTCGGACAGAAAGGGCCGCACTCTTAAAGTCTATTATTGTTCGCAGGCAGAGAGTGAGCCTCCGACGTTTATATTCTTCGTGAATGCGCCTGAGCTTGTGAGTTCGGGATTTGAGAATCACGTGAAGAATAAACTGCGTGAACTTGAAGATTTCACTGGAACGCCGATACGCACATTCTGGCGGGGAAGGGATAACAATGAAAAAGGGAGATGATACATTAAAATGTATTGAATGATATAGCTGTTACAATATTCTTAAATGCAAAGTTGAAATTCTGAATCTTAAACGGAGGAATGAAACTCATGAAAAAAATTTTTTGCACACTATTATTGCTGTGTATTTTCTCTTCATGTACTGCACACGCAAAATCAACCGTAACCCTTGCCGAATTATACGGCACAGTAGGCGTTCAAATGGAAGAATTCGTTAAAGAAGTTATTCACGAATCAGAATCGAATCATGACTCATTAATCATCTTTGAGCTTGATACTCCCGGCGGACTGGTTGAGGCCATGCGCGGAATAGTTCAGGCAATACTCGCATCACGTGTACCCGTTGCGGTCTGGATACCTTCAGGGGGAAGGGCAGCAAGTGCAGGAGCGTTTATCGTTCAGTCGGCACACATTGCGGCCATGTCTCCGGGAACAAATATAGGCGCGGCTCATCCTGTTGCAGCGTCAGGCGATGACATCAAAGATTCGGACATGAGCAAGAAAGTCATGAATGATCTGAAAGCACAAATGCGTTCAGTCGTACAGCTAAGAGGCCGTAACGAATCAATTGCAGAGAAAATGATTGAAGAGAGCATATCATTAACATCAACTGAGGCATTAAAACAAAGAGTGATAGACATAATTGCAGGTGATGTGAATTCACTGATAAAAGCAATTTCAGGAAGACGCGTAAAAATCGGATCTGAAAGCATAAGCATAAATTTTGATTCTGATATTACGGTCTCAAGAGCGCAGATGTCATTCAGTGAGCAGATAATTCAATTCGTTTCGAGTCCCGAAATCGCGTATTTATTATTATCCGGCGGAATCATGGCCATATTCTTTGAGATAATCACTCCGGGCGGCTTTATTCTGGGCACAACAGGAGGCATTATGTTATTACTGGGTGCAATAGGCTTAAAGATGCTGCCGTTTAACTGGGCCGGACTTGTCTTAATCATCGCTGGAATAATCGTAATGTCGATCGATATTATTGCAGGCACTATGGGAGTATTAACTTTGCTGGGGCTTCCTGTGTTCTGTCTGGGCGGAATATTTTTATTCCGTGCTCCTGGCGGTGAACTTCTGCAAATCTCGTTGAGCGTCATCATCGGCATAGCTTTAGCTCTCGGAATATGCTTCGCTCTGGTTGCTTATCTGGTCATAAAAGGAATACGCAGAAAAGTTTCGACAGGTGAGCAGGGCATGAAGGGACTCACTGTTGAAGTTATTGAGGGCTTTGATGATTCAAATTTCGGTCAAGTAATGTGTCATGGTGAAATATGGCGCGCAAAATCAGAAAAATCAGAAGGCATTAGCTTTACGAAAGGCCAGAAGGGAATCGTTAAGGCTGTCGAAGGAATGACGCTTATTATTTCAGTCAATGAGTGAATGAGTAAAAATATAGATAACGCAGTGCCTTTGCGTGGGACACTGCGCATTTTAAGGGGGAAGGATACTGGTTTCGATGACGCAAGACTTACGCAAACACGATTTATATTACTATCAGGAAAAAATATCGGCCTGCGTCATGAATGGCATGTTAAAATCTGCTTTCAAATAACACAAAGCGTATTTTATCGCAACTTCACGGAAAAACCAAATTTTTTTACGTGTTATTTCTGATTATTTTATTACCTGATTAACGGAGCAGATGCAGAAATAGCTTCGAGTATTGCGTATCTGTCCATCTGAAGATGCTTAGTCATTGCGAGTGCTTCTTCAATGGGTATCTCAACAATTCCGCCTTCACGTGTGCATATTACGCTTCCTGTTCTGCCCTCTGCGAATGCCTTCACAGCATAATAGCCCATTCTTGTAGCCGTCTCTCTGTCTCTTCCTGTAGGAGCTCCGCCCCTCTGAATATGACCAAGAACAGTTACGCGCGGATCAAGTCCGAGTGATTCATGAATACGATTGCCGATGTCAAATGCACTTCCGGCACCTTCAGCTACGACTATCATGAAGTGAGTTGCACCCGATAAGCGCGAGTTCTGAATTCTTGCAACAACATCTTCCTCGAAATTAAGTTCATGTTCAGGCACAAGAACAGACGTAGCACCTACAGCAATTCCGACATAGAGCGCAAGAAATCCTGCATGACGGCCCATGACCTCGACAACTGAGCAGCGTTCATGAGACTGCATTGTGTCGCGTAACTTGTCTATGCAGTCAATCGCGGTGTTGCACGCTGAATCGAATCCGATCGTGTAATTTGAACAGCCAATATCATTGTCAATCGTAGCCGGAATTCCCATAACTGGAACGCCTAAACGTGAAAGCTCAAGCGCACCTTTGAATGTTCCGTCTCCGCCTATCGCAATCACTCCGTCAAGCCCCAGCATTTTGCATGTTGCAACTGCCTTCTCTCGTCCTTTTTCCGTCATGAACTCTTCACTTCGGGCCGTGTAAAGAATCGTGCCGCCCCTGCCGAGTATGTGCCTCACTGAACCTGAATCGAGAATCATAAAATCACTGTTGATTAATCCCTGCCAGCCTCTGCGGATGCCAATGCATTCAATGCCGTAATATATTGCTGTCCTCGTTACTGCTCTTACTGCCGCGTTCATTCCGGGCGAATCTCCTCCGCTGGTCAGAACTCCGATACGTTTAATTTTTTTTTCCATGCGTGAATTCATTCTCCTTCTTTAAATTAATTTATGCAGGCTGATTTTTGAATTATGAAATATAATATCATCATGAATATAAAGATTATACTATTCACACTGAATTTTCAGTTTTGGGCAGGGCTTGGTGCATGGCATTCAGGCTCAGGCTTATTATGGTAATACGGTTATCCCTGTGCCTTTCAGGAGGAATCATGAACACAAAAATTAAATCTATATTCTTTGCAATCTCTGCAGCAGTCTTCTATGCACTCAATATTCCCTTATCAAAAATTCTTCTGAAAAATATCAATCCTTCTTTCATGGCCGCGCTTTTATATTTAGGTGCAGGCTTCGGAATGATGGTTCTTGCACTGATTAACCGGGACAGCATGAGACATTCAGACATGCTCACGAAAAAGGATCTGCCTTTCGTCATCGGGATGATAGTTCTTGATATTGCCGCGCCTATTTTCATGATGACTGGAATAAATTACGGCACATCGTCAAATGCTTCACTGCTCGGAAATTTTGAGATAGCCGCAACTACAATTATAGCGATGTATGTCTTTCATGAATCAGTATCAAAACGTTTATGGCTGGCTCTGATTCTGATTACACTCTCAGGAATCATTTTAACGTTTGAAAGTGAAGAAAGTTTTACGTTCTCTTACGGCTCATTATTCGTGTTAATGGCGGCATCATGCTGGGGACTTGAGAACAACTGCACAAGAAAAATTTCATCAAAGAACGCATACGAGATTGTGATTCTCAAGGGCATATTCTCAGGTACAGGCTCAATGATGATTGCGCTTTTCTCAGGTGAAAATATTCCGGGAGTTTGTGATTCGCTTTATGCTCTTGCGCTTGGATTTGTTGCTTATGGACTAAGCATATTCTTTTACGTTAAGGCTCAAAATATTCTGGGTGCTGCTAAAACAAGTGCGTATTATGCTGCTGCTCCGTTTATCGGTGTTTTATTCTCATTCGTTATTCTTCACGAAAAAATTTCCGTGAATTTCATTGCCGCCCTGATTATCATGATTGCAGGTTCAGTTCTCGTTGTCATTGACACGCTCATACTCAGCCATTCACATGAACATACGCATATAATCACTCACACTCACGGAGGGACAAAGCACACGCATATAATAACGCACTCACACATGCATAATCATTATGTCTCATCTGAGGCTCACAGACATAATCACTGAGCGTTAATCATTTCGAGAAATTCAGACTCGCTTATAATCTTTATGCCGAGTGTTTCTGCCTTCGTTAATTTTGAGCCGCTGTTCTCTCCTGCAACTACATAGCTGGTCTTTTTGCTGACGTTTGAGCTTGTCTTTCCTCCGAATGATTTCACAAGTTCTCCTGCTTCATCACGTGTCATTGATGATAACGCACCTGTGAAAACAAAAATTTTTCCGGCAAGTTTTTTATTACGAATCAAAATCTCACTGCCCATAGAGAATCCCATTTCACGGAATCTATTCATCATTTTCATGTTCTCGTCATTCCTGAAAAATTCATGCACTGACTTTGCTATCACAGGGCCAATGCCGTCAACAGAAGATAATTCGCTTTCATCCGCATTGATGAGTGAGTCGAGACTGCCAAATCTTTCAACGAGGAGAGCTGCAACTTCTTTTCCGGCATCAGGAATTCCCAGTGCCGTAATTAAATTCACGAACGGGCGCGTCTTTGAGAGTTCAAGTTCATTGAGAATATTATTTGCTGTTTTGTCTGCTATTTTATCGAGTTCAACCCAGTCTGAAAGTTCAAGCGTGTATATATCAATGAGGCTTTTTACTTTTCCTGATGCAATTAATCTCTCACATAACTTTTTGCCAAGGCCTTTTATATTCATTCCCTGACGCGAGGCAAAATATCTCAGTCCTTCAACTAACTGTGCAGGACATGACGCACGGTTAGGACATCTGTATGCGGCTTCGTCAGGAAGTCTTACAATTTCAGAATTACACGCAGGACATCTTGAAGGCATCATGAATTTAGCTTCATTTCCTGTCCTTGAAGCAATATCTGCACTGACAATCTCAGGAATAATTTCTGCGGCCTTGCGTACCCTCACGTAATCGCCGATTCTAATGTCTTTGCGTTCAATCTCATCTGCATTGTGCAATCCTGCCCGCTGTACCTGAGTCCCTCCTAATCTTACGGGTTCAAGAATCGCTACAGGCGTTAATACCCCCGTTCTGCCTACAGAAATTTTTATGTCAGTTAAACGCGTTCTTGCTTCTTCAGGCGGATATTTATATGCAACAGCCCATCTTGGAGCATGTGATGTTGAGCCTATAGCTGACCATCTAGTTAAATCATTGAGCTTTATTACTACACCGTCAGTTATGTAATTGAGCTTATATCTTTCATTCTGCCACTGTGATATGAATTCATTCACTTCGTAAAGATTTTCACATTCTCGATATGCATTCTGTACAGGCAGGCCATGTTCGGACATCCAGATTAATGCATCACTCTGAGTTTTTACTCCGTGAGTCGGGGCATCAACAAGATAGTATAAAAATATATCGAGTCCCCGTTCGGCTATAACATGATTATTCTTCGCTGACTGTCTTAATGTCCCGGAGGCCGCATTTCTGGGATTTGCGAATTGTTTTGCGCCCTTTTGATTGATTGAGTTGAATCTGTCGAGCGTCATTAACACTTCACCGCGTACTTCTATTCTTCCTGAGGGTGCATTGATTAACTTTTTGGGAACTGAATCAACAAGCATTAAATTTTCTGTTACGTCCTCGCCCACATGGCCGTTGCCGCGCGTTGATCCTTGAATGAATATCCCATCTTCATAGATTAATGAGACCGCAAGACCGTCAATTTTCATCTCACACACGAAAGGCCCTGTAACATCTATTCTTGCGAAAAATTTTGCGAGTTCCTGAGAATCAAATACGTTATCCAGTGATAGCATCGGCACATCATGATTAACTTTTGCGAATAACTCACTGGCCGAACCTCCGACTTTGTGAGTCAAAAAATCTTTGCGTGCGTATTCAGGATAATCGCGTTCTAATTGATTCAGCTCACGTACAAGCGAGTCATATTCGGCATCGCTGATTTCTGGTGCGTCTTTATCGTAATATAATTCCGCATGATGCTCTATCAGTGCGTATAGTTCATTCATGCGGGATTCAAACATGTTCATGCGTTTAGCTCTTGGGCTTCATCGTCGGGAATAATATTACATCCCTGATTGAGCGTGCGCCTGTCAGGAACATCACTATTCTGTCCATACCGATACCCATTCCGCCGGTTGGAGGCAGTCCTGCTTCAATTGCGTTAATGAAATCTTCATCGAATACATGCGCTTCATCATCGCCTTCTGCTTTCTTTCTCGCCTGGTCTTCAAATCTTTCTCTCTGGTCTAACGGGTCATTAAGCTCACTGAATGCATTAGCTACTTCCTTGCCGAACATGAAGAGCTCAAACCTGTGTGTGTAATCTGGATTCTCAGGGTCGCGCTTTGAGAGCGGCGATATTTCCGTCGGGTGTCCAATCAGGAACGTAGGCTCAATTAATTTTTCTTCACAGAATGCCTCAAATAAAAGATTCAGAACTGCAAACTTGCTTTCATGGCCGGTCATTTCTCCTGCTAAACCCTTGCTTCTTGCGATTGCTCTTGCATCTTCGTCAGTCCTGATTGCGTCAAAGTCAACACCGGCATATTCTTTCACGGCCTCACGCATTGTGATTCGCTTGAACGGCTTCGATAAGTCTAATTTGATTCCGTTCCATTCAATTTCAAGAGTGCCGATTGATTTTGCCGCGTTCCTGATTAACTCTTCTGCGAGATTCATCATGTCGATATAATTCGCATAAGGCCAGTAGACTTCCATCATAGTGAATTCAGGGTTATGCATTGTGTCTATGCCTTCGTTCCTGAAGTTACGCCCGATCTCGTAAACTCTTCCCATCATGCCGACAACTAAACGCTTGAGATATAATTCAACGGCGATTCTCATATACATATCAACGCCCAGTGCATTATGGAAAGTCTTGAAGGGTCTTGCGTTCGCTCCTCCTGCAAGAACAGAAAGAACTGGGGTCTCAACTTCAAGTGTGCCATGAGATTCAAGAGTCTCCCTGAATGACGAAATTATTCTTGAACGTTTCCTGAATACATCACGCACTTCTGGATTCGCAATTAAATCCATATATCTTTTTCTGTAGCGTAATTCCGTGTCAGTGAGTCCGTGCCATTTTTCCGGAAGCGGACGTATTGCCTTGCTGAGTAATTTGTACTCCGTAACAAGAATCGTAAGCTCGCCGCGTCTTGTTCTGCATGGATAGCCGACTATGCCGATCCAGTCTCCAGTATCAACCCATTTCTTGAGAAAATCATATTCTTTTTCGCCTACACTGTTGAGCTGAAAATATAACTGCATTCTTGATGTTTCATCTGCAAGGTCCGCAAACGTCGCTTTACCCTGCCGTCTGATTGTCATTACACGTCCTGCGGTCTTAACGGGTGAATCTTTTGCTTCCTGTTCGGGTTCAAGATATTCGAATCTTTTGCGAATCGATTCAAGCGTGTCTTTTCTGTCCCATGTCTCATTGATATACGGGTCATATTTCTCTTCTGAACGCAGACGCAATAATTTATCTTTGCGCTGACGGACTACTTCATTGTCTTCGGTGTTAAAACTGTCCTGTAAAATTTCTTCGGGCATTGATGAATGAAAACTCCTTTATGAAAATTAATATGTCTGCTATATTTTATTACACGATTAAAATTCAAGGAGGAACAATCAGATGAAAGAATTTATACTTGCAGCTGTTCTTATCATGCTTACTGTGTCTTCTGCTGGTGCTACGACAATGAGCAGCAAAAAAATCAAATGCTGTGTCTGTAATTCAGAACATGAATATCCCGTCATAACAAGTACGAACGCTTTCGGTGCATGTGATTTAGATCTTCGTCCTCCGGAAATGCAGAGAAGTACGATGCGTTACTGGGTTCAGGAATGCCCTGAATGCGGATATGTCTCTTCAGAAATATCTGACGAAACACAAATAGCTTCTGAATTTCTGAAATCAAATGAATATATTTCATGCGGAGGGATAAACTTCAAATCCGGACTCGCGAAGAGATTCTACAGGCAGTACATGATTCTGATTCATGATAAAGATATTAGAGCGGCCATGTTTGCGCTGTTACATTCGGCGTGGTCATGTGATGATGCAAAAGACAAAGTGAACGCGAAAATCTGCAGGGAGAAAGCAATTCCGTTAGCGGCAAAATTAGCGGGTGCAGCTTTGCATGACAGTGAGAATATAAACATGATTCGCGCTGACATGATGAGGAGAGCAGGACAGTTTGAAGAGTTAATCAGGGAATACGAATCCGTCAAAATGAAAGGCAATGCAAGAAATGACCCTGAATTATTGAATAATATATTAAGATTTCAGATTGAGAGAGCAAGAGAACATGATGATAAATGCTATACAGTGAAAGAGGCAATGAAAGATTAAATGAATGAAGTCATTGCAAAAGTAACAGACAGATTAAACGCTCTTGGGATTCATTATGAGCTTGAAGAACATGAAGCTGTCTTTACGATTGAGGCTATAATTTCACTTGGCCTGAATGCAAAAGGAATGATTCCCGTGAATTTATTTCTGCGTGATGCAAACGGGAAACGTCATTTTCTGGTGATTCATGACGGCGAGATTCACACTGACCTGAAGAAATTACGAGAGCAAATTGGCTGTACGCGTTTAAGTTTCGGCTCTGATGAACGCTTAATGAAACATCTGGGTCTCACTAAGGGGTCAGTCTCACCGTTCGGATTAATCAACAATGCTAATCATGACGTTGAAGTTGTGATAGATGCAGGCATAAAGAATCAAAATATACTGGGCTTTCATCCGAACACGAACACCGCGACAGTTTTCATCAGCTATGACGATTTCATTAAGTTCATTAAGGACTGCGGAAACCAGGTTAAATTTGTGAACTGCTGATATAAAATCGCCCCTTCAGTTTTTGAGAAGGGGTTTATTATTGCTTTATGCGAAGATTAACTGTTCAGGTTATATTTAAATTTAAGGTGCGGTGTTGTATTCATTGCGTTTGCTTTGTTATGCTCATCGTAAGCGGTAATAATTAATACGAGCTTTTTATATGTATCTGAAAAATTTTTATGTTGCGATTCAATTATGGCAGGCATGTTAAGTTTTTATTCATACATGGCCATGAAAAAAGACCCGCCTTTGATGGCGAGCCTGAATGATTCTGAAGTTTAGTTCTTATGTTTGAGTGTGAAAGCCGCAAGAACTGCAAAACAGAAAACGCTTAATCCTGAATCCCGGCGGAAATTTTTCAATGCTTTACAGATATAACAGGGTTATAGATTGTCTCAGGGTTCAGCCATATTGATATGGTTATTCGCCTGTTTTCCGGGACTGCTGAAATCTCATTGCCTGCATCATCATAAAATTCTGCAATGTCATCATCTTCTGAAGGCCTGTCAGAATTTGCAACGTAAACCAGCTCTGAACCTTCCGCAATGTAATCGGGCAGTTCAACGTTGAAATCATACATCCCCGGCAAATCACATGAAACTTCGCCAAGTTCAGCAGCTACAACGTACTCTGAACTATAATCGGCATCACTTTCTGAGTTTATCTGCATGTCGGCTATGACTTCAGGATTGATACCTGTATTATTTTTCATGATGCCTGTATCATTCTCAGCCTTGAGTATTTCGGGAGTTGCTTTTTTCTTCTTGCTGACTTTTATCGTATAAATTTTGCTGACTGTCTTCACTGGATTCGAGGCATATACTTTGATTTTGAAGCTCTTTATTGACTCAGGAATATTCCCGGCGATTACATTTCCGTCAAGCGTCAGGTATTCGGGAAGGTCTGCTGTGAATGTAATTGCTTCACTTCCTGTTGCTGTGAGCTTAGCACTGTAATTTTCTCCTGCTATAGCTCCGGGCAGTTTAGCGGTAATTTTCGGTGCAGTAGCATTCACTTTGAGGGTAATATTCTTCGAG
>JAFPWQ010000019.1 GCA_017394925.1 Synergistaceae bacterium | reverse complement strand
GGCTAGGAGATATGAACGTAGTCCCTGAATTAATTGACGTAACGCATCCTGAGAATAAAAAAAATCATGTATGTTTTACCAAAGAGATACGAAGAATATATGCGGACACGAAACGGGGATTAATTGACCTTCACCGAAAATTTCATCCGTATGAAAGAATATACACGTTCTATGATTACCGTGTGAAAGAAGCAGTAACGCGTCAAATAGGCTGGAGGATAGACCATATGCTTGCAACTGACAGACTTGCAGAATGTGCGCGTTCATGCATTTCTGATATTCGGGTTCGTGAATGGGAAAGACCTTCGGACCATGTGCCGTTAGTCTGTGAGATTGAAGTATGAAGTATAATAACGCAAAAAAATAACGGGTGTTTAAGACAATGGAAATGAACGAAACAAATGAAACAGATGAAATATCCCTAGTGAAGAAGTTAATAATACTGTGGAACGGACGAAAATTAATATTATTCGTAGCGTTAATCTCATTCATAGCTTCAGGAATATATGCGTTCCGACTTCCGCCGGTATACAGAGCTGAATGTCATTTCTTACCGCCCAATCAGGACACTAACCGAATAAGTTCACTGACAGGAAACCTGATGACCAACACAATGGCTTCGATGACCCAGCGTATCGGAGGCGTGGCAGATTTAGCGGGATTGCCCACGACAGTAACGAGCGGCCAGATGATAATGGGCATAATGAAGCGTAATGTGGTACTAGATGAAATCATAGAGAGATTTTCATTAATGGAAGTGTACAAGCAGGAATACAAATCCAATATGCGCGGAAAATTGCTTAGAGATATACTTGAGACTCAGGAAGACAATAAGAGCGGCATAATATCAATAGCAATACTAGACGAAGACCCCCAAAGGGCGGCAGACATGGCCAATGCATTTGTCGAGGTATTGCAGGCGAAAATGTTAGATTTATCGTTAAGTGAGGCAGTGCAGAAGCGTATATTCTTTGAGGGGCAGGTAGAGAAGAGCCGTGAAGCGCTGAATAAAGCCGAAGCTGAGATGTTAGCATATCAGAATGAGACGGGTTCAGCGATGCCGGAATCACAAATGCAGGTGAGATTACTTGCAATCAAGGAGTTACAGCAGCAGATAGTCTTGAAGAATGCGGAGATTTCAGCGTTACTGACGTATGCGAGGCCGGATAATCCAAGAGTGAAGGGTGCCCGTTCCCAGCTTGAGACAATGATGCAGGAATTATCGCGTCTTGAAGAAGAACAGAGAGCCTCAACGCCTCAGGTAAGCGTGGAATATCAGAGATACGCGATGAATTTGCATTTAGCCTCGACAGCCTACGAAGTATTATTGAGGCAGTATGAGAACGCAAAGATAGACGAGGCGCAGGGATTTTTTCCGTTGCAGGTAATAGATTATGCCACGCCGCCGGATTTCAAGTTCAAGCCATCGAAATCAAGAATAATGCTTGTAGGCGGTTTTCTTGGTTTTGTGCTTGGTTGCATGATTATAGTACTAACAGAATTCCGGCGAAACATGGCGGCAAAAATCAAAAAATACATGCCTGAACAGACACTTAAGCCTGAAAAACAAAAATCGTTGCTTCCGTTTGCATTTACACTTTTTGCTGTATTCATAATATTTTTTCTGACCTTTCAGTCCAAGCCTGACACGAGTGAGCTTAGCGGAAAATTTCAGGGTATACTCGCGAGTTTATTCGGCTATGAGAATATCCCTGCATGGGTAGAGAGCATGATGTTTCTGCGTGCCTTTGCGCATATCCCGTTATATTTATTTCTGGGAATATCATCGTTTACGTCATTCCGTCTGTATGGTCTTAATCTGAGGCATACGGTAGTGCTTGCATTTTTGCTCAGTTCATGCGTAGGACTTGCTGACGAGTGTATAAAAATATATATTCCCGGCCGTGAATTTGACCTTGTAGACTGGGTGCTTGATGTAGCGGGAATAATAGCGGGGATACTGACAGCGTCAATGATAAGTATATTATTCAGAAGGGGAAAAGTGAATACATACGATGAATATTAAGCGTTTAATCAGCAGGGCATTAATTGCGTGTGATGCATTGACACGCGGCTTTATGTTTAAGCCTGGAACGCATAACACGAAGCATGTAATAATAGTAATGCATCAGGCATTCGGAGATGCGGTAGTGATAAGTGCCTCACTTCAGGAGTACGCGAAAATATTTGCGGATTATGACGTGATATATTTAGCGCGTCCGTCAGTGATAGAGTTCATGAAGGCAGTTGTGCCATACGCAGAGAGTTTAAACTTTGAGCCTGTAGATTTCGCGCGTTTTATCGGGGATTATGCATATTACCGTGAGATTTCAGCTAAATACAGGGATAAGGCAGATATACTGATAGTTCCGGTATCGAGTCCCGGAGCGGAAATATTTTCATGTGCGAATAAAGCCTCACGTAAAATAGCGTCAGTCAGACCAACAGATATAACGAGTTCACTGTTAATGCGTTTGTTATCGAAATATGCGTACACAGAGAAAATCCGCCCTGATAAAAACGAAATGACATTACAGCGTCATCGTCAGTTAATCAATTATCTTGGAGATAAGGACTTCAAAGCGAGATTGCCCAGACTTAAATCTGAACCCGGAATTATCAATGAAGAAAAATATTGCGTGATGTGTCTTGGAGCGTCAAACAGTGAACGTTGGTGGCCAGCAGAAAGATTTGCGCAGATAATCGATTATGTGAACGAAGAATTAAACATGAACGTACATTTATGCGGAGGTAAGGACGAGGCCGAACTCGAAAAGGATTTGCATGTAAAATATCCTGAGCGGGTAATCAGTCATGCAGGCAAAACAAGTTTTAGTGAATGGTCATCGATTGTACAGCATGCAAGTTTATTTATCGGCAATGACAGCGGGACGGCACATTTAGCAGTAGCGCATCGTGTCAGAACAGTATGCATAACGGGAGATTATGAGTTCGTGATATTCCCGTACAAAGTTGACGTGTTGGAACCAGATGATATATTGCCTTTATGCGTGTATAAGAAGATGCCGTGCGAAAATTGCCGCGATGTAGGCTACTACACTGGAAGCACGAACCCCGAATGCATGAAGAGAATAAAAGAGGGCAAGTGTGCATTATGCATTGACGCGGTAAGTGTAGAAGACGTAAAAAACGCGATAAAGAAAATCATGAAGGAGGAAAAAAATATTGGCAGGTTCATTTAATAATATACAGGCGAAATCGATATTAGTTGTGGGAGATATTATGCTTGATGCGTATTATACCGGCGACATATCAAGAATATCACCAGAAGCGCCCGTGCCTGTATTCAAGAAGGAGAAAGAAAGAAGCGTTTTAGGAGGTGCCGCGAACGTAGCCGCAAATCTGATAGCCGCCGAACAAAACGTGTCATTAATGTCATTAATCGGTGAAGATTTAGACGGTGCATATCTGAAGAGTAAGATAGCGAAGATGGGAATAAACACGGAGCTGATAATTGCGGACGACAAACGAAGCACGACAGTAAAGACGCGGTTTTTGGCCGGACACAATCAGCAGGTTATCAGGATGGACGTAGAAGATGCGGTATCAATCAGTGATGAATTGCGCGATAAAATGCTCAGGCTCTTAAGGGAACGCATAAAAAGCTATGACTTGATTTTGCTTTCGGATTACATGAAGGGATTACTGACGTATGAATTCACACAGAGCGTAATTAACATTGCGAATGAGTCAAACGTTCCTGTACTTGTAGATGTGAAAGACAGACATGTAGAGAAATACAGCAATGCATATTTGCTCAAGCCAAATTTAAACGAACTGAGAAATTTAACGGGCATAAACGTCTCAGAAGACGATGACAAAGGGATAATCAATGCGGCTGAAATTCTGCGCAAAAGGTGTAACTGCAAGTATGTATTAACGACATGCGGCCCCAAAGGAATGGTCTTAACTGGTGAAGATGAGCCCGGATATTTCAACAAGGCAGTAGCTCGTGAGGTCTTTGATGTAACAGGAGCAGGGGATACGACAATTGCATATTTATCTGCGTGTATGGTGAACGGATTTAGTATGCGTGAGAGTGTAGACATAGCAAACTGTGCGGCAGGAATACAGGTGTCAAAAGTTGGAACATCAAGTGTATACTGGCGTGAGATACGAAGTGCCTTAAGCCGCAAGGCCATGCATGTAAGGCAAAAAATATTAACGGGCGATGCATTAAAGAAATTCCGGAAGATACACGAAGAACAGGTTGTAGTGTTCACTAACGGCTGTTTTGATATTCTTCATGCAGGACACGTGAAATATTTGCGTGAGGCGGCAAGTTTAGGCGAAGTTCTTGTTGTTGGCTTAAACAGTGATGCGTCGGTGAAGCGTCTTAAAGGCCCTACGAGACCGATAAATACGCAGTCAGACAGAGCAGAAATATTATGTGCATTGGGATTTGTGGATTATGTCGTAATATTTGATGAAGATACGCCGCTTGAATTAATAAAAATCATACAGCCTGATGTGCTAGTGAAAGGCGGAGATTATACACCTGAAAATGTAGTAGGAGCGGATTTTGTGAAGTCCAGAGGCGGAGAGTTATTTTTGATACCGTTTGTGGAGGGGAAATCGACGACGAATATCATCAGGAAAATCGAAGGGAGCAAATAACATGTATGAACTTGTGAAAGAAAGAATACAGGAGAGCATAAGAGTAAAGCAGGGATTACTTGAGAATGAAGAACTGTTAGAACGCGTATCATGTCTTGCTGATGAGATAGTCTCATGCATACGTAACGGCGGCAAGTTAATATTATGCGGCAATGGAGGCTCAGCGAGTGATGCACTTCATTTTGCGGGCGAGATAGTCGGACGATTTCAGCGTGAGCGTAACGCATGGCCTGCTGTAGTTCTGAATGCAGATGTAGCGACGATGACGGCAATAGCGAATGACTATTCATATGACGAAGTATTTTCGCGTCAGGCCGAAGCACACGTAACGGACAAAGATATATTAATCGGCATAAGCACGAGCGGGAACTCAAAGAATGTCATGAATGCAATAGAAGCTGCGAAGAGAAAAGGCGCAAAGACGGCGGCGTTACTGGGCAAAGACGGTGGAAAAATTGCCCCTGAAGTAGATTATGCGCTTGTTGTTCCGTGCAATGTAACAGCAAGAGTACAGGAGAGCCATATATGCCTGATACACATATTATGTGAAATTTCCGAAAGCATATTAGCCTCATGAGCGAAAAGCGCAAAGCAGTATTTCTTGACCGCGACGGGACGATAAATATCGACAAGGGCTATTTATACAGGATAAGCGACTTTGAATTTTTGCCCGGTGCAGTTGAAGCGTTAAGAAACTTACAAGAAGCCGGCTATCTTCTCATAATCATAACGAATCAGTCAGGAATAGGCCGGGGCTATTACACTGAAGAAGATTTTGCGGTTCTGACGGACTACATGAAGGGTGAACTGTCTAAATCCGGCGTAAATATTTCAGGAGTATATTATTGTCCTCATTTGCCCGATGCAGAAGTTGAACGCTACAGAAAGATATGCACATGCCGTAAGCCTTCACTGGGATTATTTGAGCGTGCAGTTCATGATTTCAATATAGATTTATCGCGGAGTTATGCAATTGGAGATAAAGAACGTGATATTGCAATATGTTCAGTGAGTGAGTGCAAAGGCTTTCTTATTGGCCGTGATGTTTTGAGTTTATACGAGGCGGCAGAAATAATAACGGGGGTTAATTCATGAATTTTTTGATTCATACAGGCTCAGGAATTGGGGACATGGTGCAGAAATTGCCGATGGCCAGAGCAATAAAAGAAGAATACCCGGATGCAAATATAGATTTTCTGACGAAGGGCTCAGTTTCAAGCTGGAATGTGAACAAAAATATAATTGAATGCCAGCATTATGTCAGAAATTTATACTGGTACAATTCGCAGTCAAAACTTCACTGTTTGAAATTATTATTTCAGCTCATATTAAATCATTATGATTATGGTTTTGTCCGCGACGGCGGGATTGGTCATGACGGCATAGCACCATCATTCTGGATATTCAGGATAATGCGTTGGTCAGGATGCAAAAAGATAGTGGGTTATCTGAAAGAACACGTTGATATTTACGCCGAAGTCCCAGACAGGGCACATTATCTTGAACGGGACAGATTAACGTTAAAAGCAACGGGCATAGAAAGAGACCTGAAAACAGATAATATTGACGTAACACTGACGGATAAGAGCATATTAACATCACTTAACGGCACACGCAAAATTATCGGATTATCAGCGGGCACTAATGCATACACGTTTATAGAGAACGGCAAGGAGATAATATATGACGTAAAATCATGGTCATATGAAAAATGGGTGAGACTTTCAGAAGAACTTGTGAAACATGGCTATGATGTAATATTGCTTGGAGGTGTCAAAGAATTAAATGAAATTCATGAACGCAATATAAATATTCCTGAAAATGAGCATATCATGAATTTTATCGGCAGGACTTCACTAAAGCAAAGCCTTGCATTACTGAGTGCATGTTCTCTTGTAATAGGCGGCGAGGGCGGAATGATGCACTGTGCGGCGGGAATGGGTATAAAGACGCTTACGATAATGGGAGGTTCGGATTATCTTCAATGGCGTCCTGCAAACGGCGAAATCATAAATCTGAATTATGAGTGTGCACCGTGTTATGCGACCAGAAGAGCAATAGAATGCGGATATCACAAATGTCTTGAGAATATAAGCGTTTCAATGGTACTCGAAAAAATATTAAGCCTTAAGATTTAATTTAATCATGGGAAATCTGCTTCTCTTAATGATTATATATCTTGTTTACACGGGGTTATCATTCTGGTTATTCAACGGAAATTTTTTATCGCCCAGTGTAGTTTTTTTAGTCTCACTTTCAGGTATGTTATGTCTTGCGTACTATGCGGCTAATACAATGGGAATGTTATTTGCAATCGGGTTAAGGACATTCAGTATATTTGCCATAGCCGGATTATTATTCATTCTGACTGAATTATGCGTATATCTTTTGCGTACGTCTTCATATGAAGAGCAAAAACCTGAAATAAAGATTAAGCATGAGCCTTTAATCGTAAACTGGCAGATACAGATATGCGTAATAATATTATTTGCACTGTCATTGCTGGCGGCAATATATGTGCTTTATGTGAACACGAGCGGGGGAAGCTGGTCAGCGCGAATGAAGGAATACCGCGGTCTTATACTCAATAGTCCGAACATAAGATATAGATTTATAGTATCACAGTTATACAAGATAAATATCGTAATAATGGACTTATTCGGCTATATCATGATCTATAATCTGACTGTCTGCGGAGTTCCTGTTAAAAGTGTATTAAGCTACATAATTGACGCGTTATTATATACGGTATTCTGTACGGTCTACAATGGAGCAAGGCAAACGGGAGTAGAAGCAATGCTGTTTCTCATGATGATATATGTAGTGCTGAACATGAAGCCCGGCGGACGGAGAAAAATATATGCGTTCATCTGGAAGATACTGCCTGTTTTAGTACTTATAGGCGGATTATTCACGGTGGCAGGAAGTTTTGTAGGTCGTGTAGAGACGCAGAAGTCATCATTTCAGAACTTTGTAGAATATATCTGCGGAGGGTTATATTTTTTCAACAGGCACATAGATGACCCGCACACAACGCATTTCGGGCAGGCGAGCTTTGCATTTGTTTACGCGTTATTATATAACATCGGGATAATACCCAGCGATGATATTATAATGATAACCAGTGAATTTGACATTTACGGAAACACTGTAACTATATTCGGCCGGTGGTATAAAGATTTCGGCACAACTGGAGTATTTGTGATGACATGCATAGTCTCACTGATATATTCATTTGTATTTTATTACAAGCTGTTATACTCGAATAATATTAACAAAGAGCATCATTTGATGAGAATATATTACTGTCAGTTCATGACGGGCTTAATCTGGGCATGTTATGATGACCGTATAGCCTCGCTCTTAACGCTTCAGAATATAATATTTTTAGTTCTGGTGAAATTTTTCTTCTGGCTGTTAATCGAAAAGAAATTCAAGTTATTCTAACATAAAAGCACATAAAAGCATAAACGGAGGGATATAATGCAGATAGAAATCACGCGCAGGGATGTAATCTGGAGTTATATGGGAACAATTGTATCAATGGGAGCAAATTTCTTTATGCTTCCGTTCTTGATGTATTTCCTGACACCTGACATGCTTGGTCTCTGGTATGTACTTGTGAGCATGGGAAATATAACGGCATTATTTGATTTCGGCTTTGCAGTAACATTTGCGCGGAATATCACATACTGCTGGAGCGGAGCGAATGAATTAAAGAAAGAAGGCGTAGTATTCTCTGAGAATTCAGAACCGAATTATGCCTTAATGAAAGAAGTATTATCTGCCTCGAAAATTATATACGCTTCAATTTCAGTAACAGCATTATTAATTCTCATAACAGCCGGAAGTCTTTATGTGCGTTACATCACGCGCAATTCAGGCAGCAATGTACCCGTCATAGCGTGGCTGATATATGCTTTTGCAGTCTTTCTGAATTTATACTACGGATATTATGGCACGTTTTTGCACGGAGTAGGAGCAATAACGCAGGCCAATAAGAATATGTTATATGCGAGGGCGGCACATATAATCCTGATGATAATATTTTTATTCATGGGCTTCGGGATAATCGGCGCGTCATGTGCATATTTAGTGTACGGACTAGTCCTCAGGTTACTGGGCAAGTATCATTTCTATAAATATAAAGACATCGGGAAAAATCTTGCGAAAGTCCAGACAAAGACATCATTGGCGAAATTAAAAGAAGTATTCATAACCGTATGGCATAATGCATGGAGGGACGGCCTTATTTCAATATGCGATTATTTATGCTCTCAGGCCTCAGTGATAATATGCTCTGTGTACATGCCTTTATCGCAGACAGGTATATATTCAATCGGTGTACAGATAGCGACGGCAATAAATCATATTTCAAAGACGTTATACGGTGCCAAACAGCCGGAAATTCAGAATGCCTATATCATGTCAGACCGTGCAAAAATACGAAGCATAATGAAATATATAGTCTTTACGTTCATAGGACTGTTCATTATGGGCGTTACAGGATTTATTCTTGTTGGAAGGCCCTTGCTTAAGCTCGTAAAACCCGGTGCAGTTGTATCAGTTCCTGTATTTTTGGGGATAGCTTTATATAATATTATGCTTGGTTTCAGGGATTGTTACGCGTCATATTTTTCATGCACTAACAGGATAGTATATCTCAAAGCATATATAATCTCTGCAATTTCAGGAGTAGCACTTTCATTTATAGCAATGGGAATATTTGATTTAGGCGTATGGGGATTAATATGCGCACAGATAATCAGTCAGTTAAGCTATAACGTATGGTACTGGCCGTTAAAGGCGATACGTGAAATATATTATGACTGAGAGCAATTAAAATATAAAATCCCCCTGCCGTTAAAGACAAGGGGATAATTTTTACATCAGGCCGAAATATTCGAGTCTTTTTCTGCATTCATCAATTCCTAAAAGCTCAGCAACTTCAAAAATTCCCGGGCTTACTTTCATTCCTGTCAATGCAAATCTCAAAGGCATAGCATAATCTTTCATCTTTGCCCCTTCATGTGAACCAATCCATGAGCGCGCAATCTCTTCAAGTTTAGGTGCTTTCCATTCGTCGGACGCAAAAATTGCCGTGAAAAACTCTTTGAGCCTGTCTTTGTCTAAACCGTCAGAATTCCAGCGGGCTTTGACTGGTTCAAACGACACAAAATAATCTGAGAAGTCAGCCATTTCTTTAGCCGTGCGTCCTCTTCCGGCCATGAGCGTTAATGCATCAGCGAGATACTTTTCGCCTCGTTCAGCTTCGACATCTGCAACGGGTAAGCCTGCCTCAATCCAGAACGGTTTTATCATTGAGAGCCTGATATACGGGTCTAATGCCTTCAGGTGTTCCTGATTGATGTAATTCAATTTGTCGAAGTCAAACACTGCTGCTTTTCGTGTTACCCGTGAGAGTTCAAAGAGTCCAGCGGCTTCTTTGCGGGTGAAAATCTCTTTGTCATCACCTGCAGACCAGCCAAGCAGAGCCAGAAAGTTGAACATGCTATCCGGCATATATCCCATGTCGCGGTATTCATATATGCTTGTGGCACCGTGTCGTTTGCTGAGTTTTTTCTTATCGCGGCCTAAAATCATGGGCAAATGTGCGAACTCTGGAACTTCCCAGCCTAACGCACGATAAAGCAAAATCTGCTTGGGAGTATTTGATATATGATCCTCGCCTCTGATTACGTGAGATATTTTCATGAGATGGTCATCAATCACGACAGCATAATTATATGTGGGCATACCGTCGCTCTTAATGATGACTATATCCTTGAGCTTGTCCGAATCCTTTTCACGAAGTCCATCGCTCATCACGTCAATCTGACCGTAAACTATATCTCTGAATGAAATATCCTGTCCCGGTTCAACACGGAATATTATCGCTTCACCATCACGATATGCTTTGCCCTCATCAACAAGACGATTCGCATACTCGCGGTAAATATCGAGTCTCTCTGATTGTCTGTAAGGTCCGCATTCACCGCCGATGTCAGGACCTTCATCCCAGTCTAAGCCAAGCCAGACCATTCCCGACATGATTGTTGATTCATATTCTTTGGTTGAGCGCACAAGGTCAGTATCTTCAATTCTGAGAATGAACTTGCCGTTGTTATGCCTTGCCCATAACCAGTTGAATAACGCCGTATGTCCTCCGCCGATATGCAGGGCTCCCGTTGGACTGGGTGCAAATCTGACGCGTACAGTTTTATTATCTGCCATTGAAAAAATTTCCTCCAGTTGTATATGAAGTATTTAATGTATTATATCGAATTGTGATAAACTTACTTGCGCTTATCATAAATAAACGGAGGTTTTAAGAATGAAAAAATTTATGATGATTATGATTTCACTTGTTGTTCTTGTCTCACTGTCATGCGTTTCATTTGCGGCAGACAAACCCAAAGTTACGATTTACACATCAATGTATGAAGACATAATCGAGGCCATGACGGAAACACTTCGCGAGAAATTCCCGAATTACGATATAGAATTCTTTTACGGCGGAACGGGAACACTGCAGGCGAAAATAGCGGCAGAACTGGACACGAAAAAACTCGGCT
>JAFPWQ010000136.1 GCA_017394925.1 Synergistaceae bacterium | reverse complement strand
GTTGCTTCAATCGGAATGGCAATTACTTTCTTTCCTGTTGCACGCTCTGTTAATTCGTTGAGAAATTTATTTTTTGCTCCTCCTCCGACAATATATATGCTTGTATATTTCTTTCCTGTTATGCGTTCAATGTCTTCAACTGAATCTTTATATGTCTTCGCAAGTGAACGGTATGCACATCTGAAATAGTCCGCAGGTTTTTCGGGCTTAACTTTGAGCTGTGAATTAAATGCTTCTGTCATACTCTTAGGTGCGAGAAAGACATTATCATTCGTATCTATCGTATAATCGAAAGTGCTTGCTTCTGATTCGCTTACGATTTCAGCAAAATCTTTTCCTGGACATAATTCATCACGCAGACGATTCACGAGCCACATTCCCATTATATTTTTCAGGTAGCGAATATAATTCACTCCGCCTTCATTCGTGTAATTTGAGGCCATGCTGTGAAGTGTAGTTATGGGATTGCGGATCTTAACGCCCAATAAGCTCCAAGTTCCTGATGAGATATAAATTTCGCGGCCTTCCATAGGGATACCTTCAACTGCACTGGCTGTATCATGAGTTGCACATAACACGCACTGAATCCCTTTGTATGTCCCTATGACTCTTCCGGGCTTACTTAACGGGCAGAACAAATGCTCAGGGAGATTTAATTCTCTCACTGTGTCCATGTCATACTGTCCTGTTGAGGCGTTTATCATTCCCGTAGTCGTGGCATTCGTATATTCGTGTGATTTGACTCCGCATAATTTATAGAGCAAATATTCAGGCATCATGAGAAAATCAGTTACACCTTCAAGACGATTTGCAAGTTTATCGGCGTAAAGCTGGTATATCGTATTGAATGTCTGAAACTGAATCCCCGTACGCGAATACAATTCTTCAAACGGAATTAAATTATGCACTTCGGGTATAGATATGTCTGTGCGCTTATCACGGTATGCATAACACAGTAAGAGTTCTTTATCGCCCTTCATGAGGACATAATCGACTCCCCATGTATCAATTGAGAGGCTCTTAATGTCTGGATATTCTTTCATGGCCTCATCGATTCCGTGCTGAACATGCGAGAATAATTCGTGAATGTCCCACGTCAAATGACCGTCAAGCTCTTTCATTCCGTTTGGGAAGCGATAAAGCTCACGGGTTAAAATTTTTCCGTCTTCCTTCCAGCCGAGTATATGCCTTCCGGAAGATGCTCCTATGTCAACAGCAAGGTAATAATTCATGCGGTAAAACGCTCCTCTGTTGAAATATTATGTCTTGATTAATTTGTGAATGACTGAATTATGCATGAAAAGTATACGTTTTTCAAGGGGAAAAAAATTTGTTGAGATATAATATTTAAATCAACTCATGAGGAAGTGAAAGAATAAATGCTTGGAGATTACACATGGAGCGTCATCGATAAAGAAGCCGAATGTCTTGCGCAGAGATTCAAAGCCGTAACGAAGAACGTAGCCAACGCTAACACACCCGGATATGCGCGTCATAATGTCTCATTTGAAGATCAATTGCGCGAGGTCATGGAACAGGGCAGTCATCTTCACATGACGGTTACTGATGAGTCGCATATACCATCGCACCCGCTGAAAATAAAAGATGTACACGCTGCGGACTTCAAGATAATGGATGAGCAGTACAGGCTTGACTTAAACAACGTAGACCCTGAGCGTGAAATGGCAGTGCTTGCTGAGACACGCATGATGTATACGGGATTCATGAGGATAGCCGCGAGTAAACTTTCGACATTAAGAAGTGTAATTGCCGGAAGATAATCACAAGAAGGAGTGATAAAACATGAAAATTTTTGACAGTTTAGAGATAGCAGGAAGTTCATTAACTGCACATCGTTTATGGATGGATACAATTTCGTCTAACCTTGCGAACATCAATACGACCAGAACAAAAGCAGGAGGGCCGTATAAACGCCGTGTACCTGTATTTGCTGAGATGTTAGACAGCACGATAGGCGGCTATAATGACATCGGCGGAGTTCGTGTGTTGGGAATAAGCGAGGATAACGGAGCACCGAGAATGACATATCAGCCCGATCACCCTGACGCAAACGAAGAAGGTTATGTTGCGTATCCGAATGTTAATCTCGTGCGTGAGATGACGGACATGTTAGTTGCAAGCAGAGCATACGAAGCAAATCTCAGTGTTGTTACTACCGGGCGTGATATGTGGAACGGAGCACTTGAAGTTATGCGCGGATAAAGAATAAAAAATTTCCCCCGCTCGTATGCTGGGCAGGGGAATTCATTTTGCTTCACTCTTTATGACCTGTTAATCTCATCCAGCGTTTACGCCATTTTTTTCTCGCCTCTAATCTTTCACCTAAATCTCTTGCACCTACACCGTAAACGAGATATAGAATTATTCCCGATACAATCATGATGAAAACTGTAGATGCACATCTTCGTCCGGAGGCATTAATGTTATAGCCTTCTCTGCCTTCTTCCATTGTCATGTTCTGAATGATCATCGCGTAGGTCTTGCCATAAGATGACTGGAACGTTGCGCCCATATCGTACTCTGTGAAG
>JAFPWQ010000135.1 GCA_017394925.1 Synergistaceae bacterium | reverse complement strand
GGTCTTGTACAGAAGGCGGGCTCATGCGGAATACATGTTATGATTGCGGCTGAAAGAAACATAAGCAGATTCTTAAAGGCAAATATACCCGTATGCGCGGCGTTCGCGTTGTCATCAAGGGAATACTCGCATGATATATTAGGCGTTAATGATGCGTTCAGGCTCACGGGAAAAGGGGATATGCTCTTCAAAGATTCAGGTTCATCAATGCTTACGCGTCTTCAGGCACCATATATCACTGAGGAGAGAATATCAGATTTTGTTGACTACATGAACAGCAGCTTAGGCAAAACGAAATCCATAAAATTCGATTAAGCATATAAAAAAGCGGCCTCCCGATATTGATTCAGGAAGCCGTTTATGATTCTCAATCTCCAGCCTTCTAGCCGATTTCAGCAATTAACTTTTCAACTGCCTCGTGTGCATCTGCAGGAAGTTTATCAATTCCGCCTCTTTCTGTGTCTCTGGACTTAATGAAGTTCAATCTGTCCTGGAAACGCTTCTTTAACTGTGAGCGATACTCTTCGTTCCTGAGATCCGCATCGAATCCCGGAATCTCCATTGTCTTGATGCCCGAAAGTTTTCCGAACGGCACCCAGTTAGCTTTGCCCTCAACGATTCTCTCAATAATCATGAGCGTGTTCTCTTTGCCTACAGCCTTGCCCATGAAGTTGCCGGTGTTCAGGATGTAGCAGTCAACGCCGTCTGAAATGAGCTGTTTGAATCTCTCGTAGTCCATGCCTAACGGGTAAGTTCTGAACGGATTTGCGTAAGGCTCACAGACTAATGCGTCAGGGTCAACACCGGGTGCTAAATTCTCTGCGCTTGTTCTCTTCGTTGCCAGTGTTGCACCGAGCACTGATGCAAGTGAAGGACCTTCGAGCTTTAAGACCGGCGGCAATGTCGGGTCTCTCATGAGCCAGAATATAGCGTTAAGAGGCTCACCGATTCTGTCGACTCTGTTGGGCGACCATAAACGCGATTTGATTGCTCTTCCGTTTCCGTTGCGAATATCTTCTGTTACTGCGATTAATTTTCCGTCTTTGGTCTTAACGCATCCGCAGTTCTGTAACGTCAGAATGTACTTGTTATCCGGGCAGCCGATCGGGTAATCTGCAACCTTGTCGAAATACGTAGGCTCAAGTGCGATTGCGTACTTGTCTTTTACGTTTACGACGAATGCATCATCATGTAAGACCATAACGTCATATTTGCCGTCATGCTTTGCGTGAGTGATTGTTGATTTGCCCGAACCTGAAAGTCCGAATGCCGCGACAACGAATTTTTTTCCGCTTCCGTCCTTGAGGGTATATCTCTTGAGTCCTCCATGACATGACGCATAACCGTTACGTGCCGCAATTCCCCATGCGAGTGTGAGCGTACCCTTCTTTAACTCGCCGAAATAACGAAGTCCGAGAACGATTGCGCAGTTCTCTTCAGGTGAGAAGAAAGCGATTCCAAGCGGGAACTGTTCAGCGAGTTTTGCATCTCCGTGCGGCCAGTCGGGATCTGCTACGAAAAATATATCGCCGTCATGATCTGAAATTCTGCGTGAGGCTTCATATCTGGGCTTGTAGGCTTCATTCGCATACTGGAAATTAATCATCCAGTTGTATAAATTATTCTCGTAACCTTCAGGAAGAATTATATGTGCTGAAGTCATGAAATCTTCATCGAGACCTACATATGCATCTGCCTCATAGAGTTTACGGTAGCGCATGTTGTACACTGCCTCACGGATAATCTTGCAGTACTTGTTCACATCGACATCAGGATAACCTACTATGCGTCTTGCTGCTGCTGTACGTCCGAATATACCGCCGTCATTGAAGAGAAGAACATTTGCGTCCATAGGAAGACCCTGCTCTTCTGGTTTGTACACTGGCATTCCGGTTAATTCGATCGTACCCGGTGAATTCTTCGCGAGGTTGTACGCTTCGTGAAGGTCTGCTACATGATGTACGTTGTTGCCGTAAAAGAGAGTCTCAATTGTTGTGCGGGGCTGTGCGTGATAAACTTTCTTGAAATTTTCGGGATCATAATATCCGATTGTTGACATGTAAAATTTTTTTCCCCTTTCATTATTTTACCTGTTGGATTGAGCGTAATTATAGCACCATTAATATTTTTGCAGTGTATAATTAATTATACAAAATAATATTGACAGGAGCGAGTTAATTTGGCTATAATCGACCATCGACCATCGACCATCGACCAGTCTTATGCTTCCAGTGAACGAGTCTATTCTGTAGGTATTTATGATACAGACTATCCTCAAAGGAGGATGATAAACAATAAAGCTGAAGGATGCAGATATGTCCAAGTAAAGAAAATAAGCGGAATAAAATCCATTTTTGTTAGGATTATCCATAAATTTTTCCCTTCACTTATCAGCCGTGATACATTCGGAGATGCTAAGCTTTTCACGATATATATTCCCCCCAACAAAGGAATAGATTTGATTCATACATTCAACAGAATAGTTTTAGATAACAATCATAAATGGGTTGCAACTGTTGAAACGACACTTCCTGCTTTTTTCAGCGATGATCCAGTAAGTAGACGAAAGTATATGAATAAGCGTTTGAAGCATATTCTCTCGGATAACTGCAAGGCAATCATGCCAATGTCAAAATGGGCATATGATCTTGAGATTCAGCTTCTCTCAAAATTTGCCTCTGATGACGAAGCGCAGTGTGTAAAGGGAAAAATGAGAATGCTTTACCCGCCGCAGGAATGTTTTTTCACAGCTGAAGATGTCCGCAGAAAATGTCAGGCATTAAATGTTTCTCAAAAGATTCGTTTTTTCTATGTCGGAAAGGATTTTGTGCGCAAAGGAGGAGAGATAGTAATTAAAGTTTTTGATGAACTCAGCAGAGAGTATGATAATTTCTCAGTCATTGCGATCGGAAATCCTAAAAGAGATACTGCCAGATATAATTTCACAGAAGAATCTTATGAAGAGTTGATGCATATAATAAAAAATTCTTCATGGCTGCAGTATTATAAATCGCTTCCGAATGACAAAGTCATAGAGCTGGCAAAACAATCAAATGTAGGTTTGCTTCCGACTTTCGGCGATACATTCGGGTTTTCGATTCTTGAGATGCAATCATGCGGATGCCCTGTAATAACAACAAACGGAGAAGCAAGATCAGAGATCAATAATGACGCATGCGGATGGATGATTGACACAAAGAACCTGAAACCTGGAAATAATACGCATGACAATATTGAAATTAAACGGTCAGCAATCAGCAGTCAGCTCAAAGATATTGTGCGTACTATTCTTGATGATCCTTCATGCATAGAACAGAAAGCATTGCGTTCAATTGAGAGAATCAGAGAATATCATTCGCCGTCAAAATATTCTGAGGAACTTAAGAAGATTTACGCACTCTGCCGATAAAAGTAAAATATGTATTAAAAAAATTAACGGGTCTTTTTTTGTGCATGAATATAAATTAAAATTACATTATCCAGAAAAATTTAACGGAGGTGTCGTTTTAATGAAGGCCAGAAAAGTTTTGTCATTCATCATTGCAGTCATTGCTGTATGCATTTCATCATGTGCATATGCGAATATTTCACCCGATGTTGCCGCAGAAGACCCCCGAATTAAACCCTTTATCAGCGCAACGAAAGAGAACGGAGCGGAATTACTTCCAGGAAGATATGTACAGCTCTATGAGATTCAGTTAAAGGACAGCGAAGAAAAAATTAATGCCCCTTCACATATCATAATTGAGATCGGGCAGCTCGATTCAGAAAGCGGCTATTATCCTTCGAGCATTAACGTTTACGGAAAAGATATAATCAACTGCTGGATGCTCTTTGATGCAAGCGAAGATGTTCCTGTTCTGAGAACTTACACGCTCAATGCCGAAGGAAAATATGAAGTCTCAGCCGAAGCATTTGCTGTAGTCATGGCCGATGATGACCGTTACGGATGGTTCTGCGGAAATCTTGAGGACGGACACGTGAGCTATTTATTGCCCGTCAATGAATACAGGTTCCCGAAAGGCTGGTATGAAGGCGCATGGTCAACAGAGGACGGGAAATATAGTATTGCATTCAGCAACGGAGAATTATATTTGCAGGATAAGCCCGCCGGAAAATTTGCAGTTACGGATAATCGAATCATGACCACTGAGTCAGAAATTATTTACGCAATGTATGAGCCTCAGAAAGATATTCTTGTCGTGTCATTCACAACGAACACGGGTTATCCTGAAGAAGCATTAATCTTTAAGCGTGAACTCATAAATATTAATGGAACATGGGCGGCAATTGTGAATGGTCAGCAGTGGGTCATTCAGTACGACAACGGACAGTATAACGGCTGGATTAACGGAATGCCTGCTGAATCAGGAGTATATGAGATAAACGGAGATGTCATTGCGGGCAGAAACAGCAACGGCGTAAATTTTGAGGCAAATATAAAACTCGATCCGACAGGCAATTACCTTCTGTTTAATTTCCCCGACGGAAGCGCAATTCAGTACGAAAGGATGCAGTAGAGGCCATGAAGCTGGACACGAGCAAAAAATTCATCACGGCAGGAGAGATCATGCTGCGTCTCACACCTCCGAACTACGAAAAGATTCGTGTGGCAACGAGTTTTGAAGCAAGCTACGGAGGAAGTGAAGCAAATATAGCTCTTTCACTTGCGAATTTAGGAATCGACAGCTCATTTTTCAGTGTAGTCCCGGATAACTCAGTCGGAAAAAGCGCAATCAGAATGTTACGGAGCAATGATGTTCACTGTTCGCCCGTGATACTCAGTACTCCCGAAGAGACTCCGACACACAGACTCGGCATATATTATCTCGAAACAGGCTACGGGATTCGCCCCAGCAAAGTAACTTATGACCGCAAGCACAGCGCATTCAGTGAATATGATTATTCAAATGTAAATCTTGATGAACTGCTTGACGGATTCAAATGGCTTCACATGAGCGG
>JAFPWQ010000018.1 GCA_017394925.1 Synergistaceae bacterium | reverse complement strand
GTTAATCGCGTCAGGAATGAATGTTATTCTCGATACGATTAAACCTGCCGCTGTTATCATTGCCGCGCTTGCCGGTCTCAGACCATAGAATACAGCATTAACGTACCTGTTATCTTTGAACGCATGAAGGAACGCATACACAATCAGAATAACAATCACGCTCGGAGTGATTAGTCCCAGTGTAGCGATGACTGAACCCGGAAGTCCTGCAGTGAGATAGCCGGAGTACGTGGCCATGTTTACGCCTATAGGGCCGGGCGTTGATTCGGAGACTGCAATCATGTCTGCGAGATTCTGATGCGTGAACCAGTTTGTTCTGTCTGAAATGTCATACAAAAACGGAAGTGTGGCCATGCCTCCGCCCATAGCGAATAGTCCTGTCTTGAAGAATTCCCAGAATAATTTTGCGTATATCATTTTGCAGCTGCGTCTCCTTCCTCAAAAATTGCGATAACTCCCTGCGTGATTACATGCCTGCCGTCAACTGTGAATTTGAAGCCGTTATAGCGTCTTATATGTTCTATTTTTCCGCTGTATTCTTTAATCAATGTCCCGTCCCGGCTGTAAAGTGATACTTTTCCGGTAGAATAGTCATCATCTTTTAGAATCAGAAAGAGATTTAATGAGAATAACAGCAGAACAGCTATCAGGAAAAAATAAAAATTGGATTTGCTCATTTCTCCATCACTTTTAGAATCACACCTGCAAGACCGGCGAGAACAACGAAGAGAACCGGCGAAAGATTCAGGAACAGAGCGCATGAAAGAATCGCGGCATAAATTATTGTTGTGGGCAGATCAATTACGGCCTTAGCGAAGAGTTTTATTACAGCATTGAAGATTAAGACGCATACACATACACGTATTCCGGCAAACGCATGTTTGACCCATTCGAGACTCGAATATGCCTGAATGACACCAGCAAGCATTGAGATTATCACGACCGAAGGAAAGACCACGCCTATTGTCGCGATTATGCCGCCTGTTATGCCTGCTTTCTTCCTTCCGATGAATGTTGCTACGTTCACTGCGATAACTCCGGGTGTGCATTGTCCGATTGCGTAATAGTCAGCGAGTTCTTCATCTGATGCCCAGCCTTTTGACTCGACAACTTCACGCTGTAGTATCGGGAGCATTGCATAGCCGCCCCCGAAAGTTACAGCACCGATTTTTGCGAACGTGATGAATAAATCGATAAGCAATTTCATCTTAATACTTCCTGATGTTATTCCCCGAATCCATTATGACAACGCAGCCCTCTCTGACATGCCTCAAGACCTCGCGCATAGATTCAGGAGGAATGGCGACACATCCTGCGGTGAATTTATTCTTAGTCTGACAGTGAAGGAATATCGCACTTCCCTTTTTGGGTGTACCGTCATGATTGTAGCTTATGTTCAGGCAATACTTATACGCTAAATCATAATCGATTATGTGTTCGCTGTCTTTCTTGCTGAAATCGTCATAGTCCCTCACAGATACGAACGTGTTATAGCGTTCAGAATTTGAATCACCGACCCAGTAATGCGAATCATCAATCTGTGTGTAGGGCATTGCGCAGCCGGGATCTTCGAGAATTCCGAATGCCATTGTGAAAGTGTAAACGCCTCTGGGAGTCTTCATATCGCCTTCACGTGTTTTTCCCCAGCCCTTTTTGCCGATGAACGCATTGCAGGATATTATTTCGTTCCATTCTCCTGCATTATCTCTCTCGTGAAATGAAAATTTTGCATTTGAGCCTTTTGTGCCCTGAACGATAACTAACTGCTGAGCTTCATTTGCCGCTTTGAGATTCGCAATCCATTCGGGAGATTGCTTCCCCTGAGCGAGAGCAGGTAACGCGAATGATAACAGCATGGCCATGATAAAAAATTTTTTCTTCATGATAGATTTTTATACCTCCAAATCTTTTTTGTTGTCGCACATATCATATAGCATGCATGATTTGCATTCGGGCTTCTGTGAATGACATATAGACCTTCCGTGAGCAATCATATTCACATGGCCTCCAAGACATCGTGAGGCAGGCACAATCTCTTCAAGTAAACGCGAAATATCTTCTGGTGATGTCTTAGAGTCAACGATTCCAACTCGCCGGGATATTCTTGTTATGTGAGTATCAACAGGGAATGCAGGAATCCTGAAGTCAAAGAGAAGAGTACATGCCACAGTCTTAGCTCCGACTCCGGGAAGTGAACGCAGATATTCTTTCATGTATTCCGGCTCATGTTCAGCAAGAGGCTTTATCGTGTATGCATGAAAACTATTATGCACAGTCTCAAGTATCTTTATGATTCGTGCGGCCTTAGTGTGTGCAAGTCCGGCTGTACGTATTGCGTCTTCAAGTCTTTCACTTCCTGCGTTGATTACGTCATGCCATTCGGGAAATTTGGATTTCAGATTCGCAAATGCACGGTCGCGGTTAATGTCATTCGTGTTCTGGGATAAAACTGTGAGGATAAGCCCGTCGAGAGGCTCAGAATGTCCGAGTTCCGGCGGGTATTTTTCGTTGTGATACTCTGATTCGAGAGCATCAAGCATAGTCATAATTTTATTCTGAAGGTTTATCGCTCTCATTTGAAATCACTTCAGGCTTTTTCTTTTTGCTTTTGCGTGTCGAATGTCCGAATTTTTTCTCAAGCCTCATTCCGTCGCTAAGCATTTTCTTTAATCTTGCCTTCACGAGGCCATGAACTGAACCGTCAGTATATGAGCCGTCTTTGCGTAATTTTCCTGCACTTACTCCCGTTAAGAGCTCTATGCCTTCGTCAATGTCATTCACTGCCCATATCGAGAACTTGCCTTCACGGACTGCATCAATGACTTCTGAATTCAGCATTAAGTGCCGCATGTTTGACGCAGGAATCATTACCCCTTGTTCACCTGTTAAGCCCGCTATCTTGCAGTACTCATAGAAGCCTTCGAT
>JAFPWQ010000134.1 GCA_017394925.1 Synergistaceae bacterium | reverse complement strand
TCTGACATGTTCCACCTTGAAGCAATTCGCTTAATCAGTCTGAGCTTACGTGATGCAGTAGCCGGAAAAGATTCGGGCCGTCATGGAATGGCATTAGGTCAGTACATCGCCGGAATGGGATTCTCGAACGTCGGACTCGGAATCGTTCACAGCATGGCACATGGCCTCTCAGCACTCTATGATACCCCTCACGGTGTAGCATGTGCGATCATTCTTCCGTACGGCCTCGAATATAACGCTCCTGCAGCAGGAAAACGCTATCGTGCAGTCGGTAAGGCAATGGGCGTTGAGGGAATCGACTCAATGAGTGATGATGACGCAGCAAAGGCAACAATCGCGGCCGTGAAGAAATTATCACAGGACGTAGGAATACCTGCTGACTTAAAGGGCATTCTCAAAGAAGAAGATATTCAGTTCTTAAGTGAAAGTGCATTTGCCGATGCCTGCTGTCCAAGCAACCCAAGAGATACGAACGTTGAAGAGATTAAAGCACTCTACAGAAGCATGATGTAACCTGAAATAAAACTGCTCAATGCTCAAAAGGCGTTGGATAGTTTAATGATATTACGTGAAAGGAGGCTATATGTTTGTCGGAATACATACTCGAACTCAACGGCATAACGAAAATTTTTCCGGGCGTTAAGGCACTCGATAACGTTCATTTTAATCTCAAGGCCGGAGAGATTCACGCATTAGCCGGTGAGAACGGAGCGGGAAAATCAACGTTCATAAAGGTAATCACGGGAGCACATCAGCCTGACGGAGGAGAAATTATTCTCAACGGTGAAAAGGTCGTAATGTCTGACCCGATAATCGCACAGGAAAGAGGCATTGCGGCAATCTATCAGCATGCGGCAAGCTACCCTGACTTGAGCGTTGCAGAAAATATTTTCGCAGGCCATGAATTTAAAGTTGGTCCGTTCATCGACTGGGGAAAAATGAATCGTGAAGCCAAAAAATTACTTGAGTCCGTTGATGCAGATTTCAGCCCGACTGTGTCTGTCGGGTCTTTATCAGTCGCACAGCAGCAGTTAGTCGAAATCGCAAAAGCACTCTCAATGAATGCAAAGATTCTCATCATGGACGAACCAACAGCGGCATTGTCGCAGCGTGAAGCCGAAGCGTTATACAAGATTGCATTGCGCCTAAAAGAACAGGGAACAGGAATAATATTAATCTCTCACAGATTTGAAGACATGTACGGCCTTGCAGATCGTGTTACAGTTTTCAGAGATGCACAGTATATCGGCACATGGAACTTGCACGAGGTCGAACAGTCATTTTTGATTCATCAGATGGTCGGACGCGACATCAACCAGTTATACCCGAAGAAAAAAACAGAACCGGGCATTGAGTTATTGCGTCTTGAGAATCTCAGCAGAACGGGATTCTTCAGAGATGTAAACATAAGCGTTAAGGCAGGTGAAATTGTCGGCTTAACGGGGCTTGTCGGTGCAGGCAGAACCGAAGTAATGGAGGCAGTATTCGGAGTTACACAGCCGGACTCAGGAAGAATTATTTTCGATAATCAGGAAATTCACGCTCACACACCCACACAAATGATGGCAAGGGGTTTAGGTTATCTCCCTGAAGACAGACAAAAAGATGGATTATTGCTCCAATGGTCAATCAATCATAATATTTCACTTCCTGTCATGGCTAAAGAGTGTCAGAACGGAATATTTATCAGCCGTAAGAAAGAATACGAACTCTCATTAGGCATGAAAGACCTGCTTGCGATTAAGGCTCCTGACACTGACACATTAACGGGCGCATTATCGGGAGGCAATCAGCAGAAGGTAGTCGTAGCAAAACAGTTAGCGGCCAATCCGAAATTAATCATTCTCGATGAACCTACAAAGGGCGTTGATGTCGGAAGTAAGGCGGCAATATACGAAATCATGAGCGATTTAGCCTCACAGGGACTTGGAATTCTCATGATAAGCTCGGAACTTCCTGAAGTGATTAACATGTCTGACAGAATTTATGTTATGAGTGAAGGCAAAGTAACGAAGGAATTCACCGACACAAAGAATTTAACTCAGGAAATGATTCTTGACGCGGCCATGCCCCAGAGTAAAGCGGCATCATAGAAAGGAGGAGCAAATACAAATGGCAAAGAGAAAATCATTTTATTCATTCCTGATTGAGCATAGAGAATTACCCCTTCTTGCTGTTCTTGCACTTCTCCTCATGGCCGTAAACATGAGAGTACCCGGTTATCTCGCTAATTCATGGCTGAACGTCCTCAAGAACGGATCTATCAATATGGTCATGTGCTGCGGAATGTTATGCGTGCTGCTCGTAGGCTCAATCGATATTTCAACTACAGCAGTGTTAGCGTTTGCCGGAGCAGTTGCCGGTAAGTTAATGGGTCTCGGAGTGATTCAGAATACGCTCTTAATGTTCGTACTCGGAATTCTAATCGGCGCGGCAATCGGAGCAATTAACGGAGTCTTAATGAGCTACGGAAGAGTTATTGCACTGATAGTTACGTTAGGCACAAGCTATATAGTCCGTGCGTTAATCCCAATGAACTGGCTGTTAGGCATGAACAAAGTAAACCCCACGCAATTAACGCAGTCATTCAAAGATAGTCTCATCAATCATGAACTCTTCGGACTTCCGTTTCTCGTATGGCTTGCGATTCTGGTTGTGATTGCGACTGCGATATTCCTGAATTACACGAGGACAGGCAGAAATCTTTACGCTGTAGGCTCAAATGCAGAGGCGGCTGACATGCGCGGCGTTCATCTGAATCGAATCCGCGTACTTGCACACACAATATGCGGAGCTTCGGCAGGTCTTGCAGGTATCATGTGGCTTGCGTTCTATGCGGCAATCGAGAAGGGATCGGCTACAGGCGATGAAATGTTCACGATAGCGGCATGTGTTCTCGGAGGCGTGAGCGTTACGGGCGGATATGGCAAGATTTCGGGAGTTGTTATCGGTGCACTCATGGTTGCATTTATTGATTCTGCAATTCCTCAAATGGGAATCGGTAACTCAATGATAACTGAATTCATCAAAGGCATTCTGTTATTATTCGCGATATTGCTTAACGTGATGTTACAGAGAATATCAGCGAAACAGGATTTAGCAGGGAGGAATATATAACATGAAGAAGATACGCGATTTCTTTACGAGCTGGGAATTCTTTCTCATAATCCTTCTTGCTGTAGTATGCGCAGTGTTCTATTACGTTGACGCGTCGAGAGTTGCGGCTGGTATTCAGAGAAGGCCGGTGTTTTATCTCGCAAATGTGATTCGCAGTATGAGGCCGTATTTCCTGTATAGCTTTATGACTCTGGGAATGATGTTAATTCTCGCAATGGGTGATATTGATATTTCAGTCGGCGCAATAGGAACACTCAGCGTAGTAACACTCGGAGTAACGTATAACAATCTTGCAGTTCTTGGAGGCATGAACGGACCGTTAGCATTGACGCTTTCACT
>JAFPWQ010000133.1 GCA_017394925.1 Synergistaceae bacterium | reverse complement strand
TTCAGGGGAGTATGTGCGTATCTCACGACAGAGACGGCAATCCCTGCGAGCAAGGCATTAAAGGCACTGGACAGCGATAATCTGAAAATTGCAATTACGCTTGCTGTGTTAATCATCGCATACTTCCTGTTCAAGTTCACGCGCATAGGCAATGACGTTAAAGCAATAGGCTCAGGAGAAACGGCAGCAAGATTTTCAGGTGTGCGCACTGACAAAGTAAAATTTCTCGTGTTCGTTGCGGCAGGAGCATTAACAGGACTTGCGGCATTCGTGAATGTTCTGAAGGTCGGATCTATCACGGCAACAGCGGGTAATCAGCTTGAGACGCAAATATTAATCTCGCTCGTACTCGGAGGACTTCCCATAACAGGAGGCGCAAAAGTCAGATTCTCGAATATAATCGTCGGAACGTTAATGTATACGATTCTGAACAACGGACTCGTCATGTTAGGACTCGAATCAGCAACTCAGCAGTTAATCAAAGGAATCGTATTCTTAATTTTTGTTGCGCTGACAATCGACAGAAAAGCATTAAAAGTTATCAAGTAGCAAAAAAAAAATAATTCCCCTCTCACAATAACGGGAGGGGGTTTTTGATTCTTTTTTCGATTCTTATAATCCAGTCCGCATTAACGGAATTGCATTTATCACAGGCTCTTCATACGGATGAATTTTTTTCACGGCCTCAATAATCGAATCGACATCTGAGACTTTACATGTTACTTCGGCTTTTATTTCTGGCTCTTCACTGATTGCTCCTTCAGTCCCGATATACGGCTTCGTTCCGTTTAACGGTCTCCATGTTCCGATGACATGAGAGTACGACATGCACGCGTCATAATTGCCGATATGCCCGGCATCACACTGAATTAAAGTCTCGCGCAGTAACTTCAAATGCGACTCAGGAATGAATATCTCTAACTTGCAGTACTCGAACATCATAATATCTGGGTGTAAATCGGGCCTTTGGGAGTGAGTACGCTTCGCATGAGTACAAGTTCATCACATGGCCAGTTCATTAACGGGAATGTGCCTAACTGATTAATCACGTCATCATTCACGCGTTCACCCTTGAGCCTTGCGAGCGTTAAATGTGCACGGAATTTTCTTGTATCGCGTTCAAGTTCAGCATCACGGAAGAGAGAGTCATTAATGCGGAGTGATAGATTCGCAAGTTCTTTTGCGCCTCTTGAACACCCAAGCCATAAGACATTTGCGTTTCTCATGTTCGGGAATGCTCCGATATGCGATAACTCAATCGTGAAAGGCTCAAAGTGTTTCATGGGCATAATTGAATCAATCACATCATCAATCACATCGGGTTCAAGCTCACCGAGAAATTTTAACGTTATGTGAAACTGTTCGCGTTTAACCCAGTGAATTCTGGACAGAGGCCGAATATCATCAAGAAAATCTTCAAGTGAGTCAGCAATATAATCCGGAAGTTTTACGGCAATGAACGCGCGTATTAATTCACTCATGCTAAATATATTTCACGAGTTCAGATTTATCTTTGCGCACCGGATGACGTTCTGAAGGTTCAGCATCATCTGCCGGATAACCAACCGGGAATAACGCAACTAAATCATAATCTTTCATGTCAGGAAATGCTTCTTTCAGTTTGGGAGAGTCAAATAATCCTACCCATGTTGAGCCGAGACCAAGATCATGAATCGCAAGCATTATGTGAGTTGCAACGATACTTGCGTCAACGTCTTCAAAGTTCCTGCTGTCAAATGGTCTGACGAATGCACCTTCATTTATGCCTCCCACAGCTATAATGACTTTCACGTTTTCCATCCATTTGAACGGGTTTAATGCTTTCACTTTTTCGAGTGCTTTTTCATTTCTGATTACCCAGATTTTAACGGGCTGTGCATTCTTTGCAGTCGGAGCTGAAATTCCTGCCTCAAGAATCTTATTTAGCTTTTCTTCTTCGACGGGCTTATCTGAAAATTTGCGGCATGAATATCTTTCTTTTGCGAGCGTAAAGAACTCCATATATATCAATCCTTTCGTGAATGTGTACAAAAAAACCCCGCCACTGAGACGGGGAATATTATCTCAAATTTATTCTTTCTCCCAGTCCGTGCCCTTGAAGGCCTCTGCGAATGGGTTATACATTGCTTCGTCATCCTCATAGCCGGTTGCATCTTTCTGCGGCTTTGTACGTTTACCCTTACGGCTTCTTCCTTCTCCGCGTTCAGGTCTTTCACCTCTGGGCTGATCTGATCTGCGTTCGGCTCTTTCTTCTTTTGGCTGAACAGGTTCCGGTTCTGGTTTAGGCTCAAGTTCACTGAGCGATAATCTCATGCGTCTCTGCTCAGGATTCACTTCAAGCACTCTTGCCGTTACCGTATCGCCCTCATGCACAACGTCTTCGGGTTTATCGACATGCTTGCGGCTTAACTGCGAGATATGAATCAGTGCCTCGATTCCTTCTTCGACCTCAACGAACACTCCGAACGGTGCAAGTCTGACAACTTTAACCTGAATGTCCGTACCTGCCGGATAACGTGTATCTGCATCGCTCCACGGATCATGAAGCTGTTTGCAGCCGAGACTGATTCTTCTGTCTTTGGGGTCATCGCCTGTCTGAACGTCAAGCACAAGAACTTCAAGCTCCTGGCCGCGTTTGAGAACATCACGGGGCTTTTTGATTCTGGTCCAGCTAATATCGCCGACATGCACAAGTCCTTCAATGCCGTCTTCGATTTCAACGAATGCGCCGAAGTCCGTTAAATTCGTTACAGTTCCCTTGATGACATCACCCTTGTGAATTCTTTCTGCTACAGTGTCCCACGGATCGCCTGCAACCTGTTTCATGCTGAGTGAAATTCTGTCTTTCTCGCGGTCAATGGCGATCACTTTCACCGTAACTTTGTCGCCTTCCTTGAAGCCCTCAACCTTTTTGGGTGCACCCTTCATGCTGCGCTTCCATGAAATTTCCGTTGAATGAACGAGACCGTCAAGCTCACCGAGATTCACGAACACTCCGAACTCAGTTACGCTGCTTACTTTGCCTTCGAGAACATCGCCCTCGTGAACGCGTTCGTAAAATCTTGCTTTGCGTTCTGCTTCTGCCTGCTCAAGAAGGACTCTGCGGGAGAACACTAAACGATGTGTGCGCCTGTTGTGGTCTAACACTTTGACTTTGATGTTCTGACCGATAAAGTTCGACGGATTTGCGCCTCTCGGTGCCATTGTAAGCTGTGATACCGGGATGAATCCTTCAAGGCCGCAGAATTCAACCATGAGTCCGCCTTTGACCCTGCTTACGCCTCTGACCTGCACCGTGTCAGACTCTGCGATTTTGGCTTCAAGTTCTGCCCAGCGTTTATCGAATTCGTGTCTCCAGCGGCTTAACGTCAGCTGTGCCTCTTCTCCGTCTCTCACGCTCACTACTTCAACTTCAATCTGATCTCCGGGTTTGGGTTCCGGCTCAGTCTCTATCAGTGAATGATTCGTGTATTCTCTGACCGGCAATAAGCCCTCACACTTGAATCCGACATTAATCAGCCAGCCAGCATCATGTTTGCTTACGACTGTTCCCGTTAATATCTGACCCTTGTGAATTCTCACTGTCCCGTACTGATCGAGCAATTCCTGCATCGTTTCAGGCTCTTTTGACGCTTCAGTCTCAGCTGATACTGCTTCAGGTGCTGCTTCCGTTACTGCTGGTGTTTCTGTTGCTGCTGCTTCTGGTGTTGCCTCGTCGTTACGTTCAATTACTTCCTGCTGATCCATTATTGAATCAAACCCCCTGCTGTTACGCAATATTGTTCATTATTTTATCGATAAGCCACCTGGGTGTACTTGCACCGGCGGCAATACCAATCGTATTTTTACCCATAAACCACTGTTTATTTCTCTCTAA
>JAFPWQ010000132.1 GCA_017394925.1 Synergistaceae bacterium | reverse complement strand
CTTCAAGCTCAGACCTGAATCTCTCATCAAGTTCAATTGTATGCAGGCACTACACATTTGCATCAAGCAGTGCACGCGTTAATATCCCGTGTCCCGGTCCAATTTCAAGCACGCAGTCATCTTCACATGCACAAGAATGCTCAATCATGAACGCGATAATATTTTTATCCGTCATGAAGTTCTGACCATAACGTTTAAGCGCACGAAGCATATTATTATTTCCGTCTGGCGAGGATTGTCTGATTTCCGCCTTTGTCTTTTGCATCTGTCATTGCGTCATAAGCTGCTCCTACGAACTCATTGACGCTCACATACCCCCCGTCAGTTAAATCTGCAACTCCTGCACTGACGCTAATATCCTGCATGCGTGTACGAAGTTCATCGGCAATCACAACACCATAAGCACCCGAACAATGAGCAAGTATCATGAATTCATCACCGCTCCAGCGTCCCATTGAGATATTATTATATTCAGCGAGAAATTTTTTCATTGCGTACACGAAATCACGAAGTACCCGGTTTCCTGACATGTAGCCTTTAGCTTTATTTATTGACTTGAAATTATCGATACACATCATGATTAAACTCAGATGTCCGGCTGTCATTATTGATTCTCCAATTTTGCGGAGTATGACATGCTGCATTCCCCGCCTGTTGAGCAGTCCCGTTGAAGGCTCAAACGTCAATAATTTTCTCAGCTGTTCATGAGTGCGCGTATATTCAGTTACGTCTTCAAATGTGAGCATAACCGCGTCTTTATCGTCCCATTGAATCGGGCTTGCATGAAGTCTCACATGCCTGAATTCTGGAATATCTTTTTTTGTATCTTGTGCTTCGTCTTTGCTGTCCTTAGTGTTAAGCTCTTCATCGTGATATATGCTGTCATCGAACGTGTAAAAATTTTCTTTTGTGTTTACTTCATACATTCTGCAGTCAGCTTTACCCGAACGATTTGCGATTGCGTCATTCAGGTCTGATTCTGCTTCAGGTTCTGCAATGTCCGTTATTTTCCGGCCGGTTAATGCAGTATTGAATCCATGAAGCAAAAATTTATTCGCAGAGATTATGACTCCGTTAGAATCAACAATACATGCTCTGAATGGCACAGAGTTTAATATTTCGGGATTAGTGCGAATTATCGGCGGTGAATTTCTTGATTCATTTCCGTCTGCATTTTCCGAACGCATTATGCGAATCACAACGCCTTCGATTTTCTTTGACGTGATTCTCAGAGGCGAGGCAGTGAGATTCCATACGCGTCCTTTTTCTGAGATTTCGATTGCGTTCGTTTTACCCAGACATGCCGCAGTCAGAACTTCATGAATCGTTTTGTCGAGTTCATTAATCAACGGGGGATAATTCCTGCCCTCTTCGCACCTGTGCCCGAGTAAACGCGCCGCAATTGCCTTGTATCCGTGAGTAGCATAAACGAGTCTGCCTCTGATATTCACGACACAGCATAATAAACCCGGACAGCTGTCTAATATTCCGCTCCAGACTTCCATTTTTGATTTAATCCCGTGATTTAATCCGCGTAACCTTTCGGATGTGATTTATGCCATTTCCACGCAGTAGCAATAATATCTTCCATGCTTACGATTTCGGGCTTCCAGTGTAAAATATTATGTGCCTTAGTCGAATCTGCAATTAATCTTGCGGGGTCTCCTGCTCTCCTTGCGCCGACTTTAACGGGAATGTCATGGCCTGTAGCTTTTCTTGCCGCGTTTATCATTTCCATGACCGAATAGCCTTCTCCGCTCCCAAGATTGAAGATGCCGCTTGTGCCTCCGTTGCGTAAATATTCGAGTGCGAGTATATGCGCCTTTGCTAAGTCTTCAACATGAACGTAATCGCGTATACATGTGCCGTCTTTCGTGGGGTAATCATCGCCGTAGACAGTAACGTATTCGCGTTTACCCAATGGCACCTGCAAAATTATCGGGACTAAGTGCGTTTCATGCCTGTGATCCTCGCCGATTGTGCCGTCATGCCATGCTCCTGCAACGTTAAAGTATCTCAGTGAGACATAGCGTATATCATAGCGTTCACTGACCCAGTGCATCATTTTTTCCATTATGCGCTTGCTTTCACCGTACGGGTTCGTTGGATTGGTCTCGTCAGTCTCAAGAATGGGTACACGTTTGGGTTCACCGTATGTTGCCGCTGATGACGAGAATATTATGCGCTTAACGTTATTTCTCTGCATGGCCTCAAGTAAGCTAATCATGCCGCCCACGTTGTTGTCGAAATACTTTAACGGCTCTTCAACGCTTTCACCGACAAGTGAGAACGCGCAGAAATGTATAACTGCCTCGATTTTATTCTCCGTAAATATCTTATCGAGCAATGACCCGTTGCGTATATCTCCCTCGTAAAATTTTATGCCTTCAGGAACTGATGCCCTGTGTCCTGTCTCTAAGCTGTCAATCACTATAACGTCTTCACCATGAGCCTTGAATGCCCTCACGTTATGCGAGCCGATATAGCCAGCTCCCCCGCATATTAATACTGACATGTTAATTCATTCCTCCTGATTTATTTATTTTCTTCCTGTTCTGAGCCTGTCTTATCGTAATTTACATTTTCAGAGCTTATTTGCTTTTCGTCATCGTCAATTTCTTCAATTGTAGTTTTATCGCGTTTTAACTGCGGTACGGGCGTAAATACCACATCGCCGATATTCATGGACATATCGAGATTATTTTTGCGTGTACCTATGTGAATATTCGCGGGCTTCTTTCTGACATCTGAAGGCTTCACTGATTCGTAAATGCTTACCCTGTTTGATGATTCTGGTTTATGGAGTTCAGGAGCATTTTTTATTCCCCACCGTGATATTATTTTATCTGCAGTTGCTGCTTTAGGTGTAGGGGACATCTGCCACCATGAATTCTGGCCTTCTGTCGAAAGAAATATTATATTTGAATCTTTTCCTGAACCTTTAGCCGCTTTGAGCCTTAATGATGATTTTATCTTTTCGTCTTTTATGTCGAATGCTTTTATCCATGCATCATTTCCGCCTATCCACGCTAAGCCTTCGGGTGATTCTTTAATGTCTAATGCCTCTGCGTTATCCCTGAGAAAATGCCGTGCGCCTGAATACTTGCCCACATTCACACCTACCCATATCGATGAATTTATTCGTTCAATCTTTGCATCATTCTGCCAGTTATCCGGGATGTCCTTGAAGTAAGCGGCAAGATTATTGACATGCGGCTTCACGTTATCATTCAGACATGCAGCGGCCGCAAGTGAATATAAACCTCCGATTACACTGTGAACTGCCTGATCTGGATTCACTTCTGCAAATGAACACGATGAAAATATGACAAGCATTAACAGCGCACAAAAAAATTTACGCATGATGTATAAAAAATTCCTCCTAGTTATTTATTTTCGTTTTTCTGGTTGCTTATTAGCAGCATACCGTTTGATTCAAGAATGCTGAATATATTTTTGGGCAGTGATTTATTTGCGCTCCTTTCAACCGGTAATATCATAAAAACTCTGTCTTTTGCGTTCCATATTCTGTTTAATTCTTCTTCGTCAGTAATATATTTTTTCTCGGCTACTCCCGGCATTAATTCAGCGTCAATTATTCCTGAATTCCTGAGCGAATAAAAATACACTGACGGATAATTTACTCCGTACTGAATCACTCTGTCATCACCCTGAACTGAATCCCTGAGCTTTAAGCCTATATCCCTGAGAGAATATTCTCCGGCCGTCAGACTGAATACACCTGCAAGAGGCAGCAGGCACAACAGCGCAGCACCGGGAACATTGCGCACCCATTTTTCGATCTGTCTGGTCTTAGTGTAATACCAAGACGCAAAGAGAAACAAGCCCGTTGCCATTCCCCATGGGATTAATGAGAGCATAGAGATTTTTATCACGGGAAATTTATTCATCATGAACGGCAGAATCATAAATACAACCGGCACGATGAGCATTATATTAATCATGACTGAAATTATGACCGCGTATAATTTCCTCTGGTCAAGCCATTCATCGAGCCTTCTTCCCAGTATTGACGATAACGGAACGGCACAGCATGACAGCGCAAGCATATCACCCGAAAGAATTGCAGACAGTCCGAATATTACTGCCCATACAAGCATGAATACTTCAGGTGATTTATCAGCCGGATATTTCTTCGGGATAACTTCATATACTGACCTGATTATGAATCCGTGAAAGGGCATGAATGACATGAACGCAAATATACACATTCCAAGTATGCCCCCGAAAGTGTACGTGTGAATACGGCAGTGCATGAACTGAATTATATCTGTGTTAATCAGCATTAAGAGCAGGAAATACAAGCCTGATATGATAACAGTAAAAATCATTCCGCCCGGCCATGTGAAAAGGTCTTTGAGCATTCTCATATCATCAGCAAGAACTGAATATGCGATTACAGCAAGCCATGTTAAGAGCAATCCCTCAAAGCCGTACGCGATGAAGCATAAAGTAGAGCAGAAATGTGCAAGAAAAAGACGGCGTTTATTTTCGCGGGCTTCAAGATAACGGATTATGCCCGTCATCGTGAGAGACATTAAGCACGCATATATTGCATGAGGCGATACTAACTGTGAGACCGTGAAGCATATCGTCATTCCCGCGCATATCGAAGCAGACAGCCATGACGCTCTTGTGCTGATTGAACGTGAATCCCGTGAAGCAATTGCAGATGCCCATATCATGATTAGCCCAGACAAAGCCGAAAAGAATCTCACGGCAAATTCTGACCAGCCGAAAATTTTCAATGCTAATGCCTCAAGCCACCACGTTCCCATTGAACGACCTGCAGCGAATGCCTCGCCTATTCTGGGTATAAATCTGTTTCCTCCTGCTGACATGTGAAGAGCTATTGACGCGTTTATACCTTCAAGAGGATCTATGAGGCCATGACTGCCCGTTCCCCTGAAGTATAAATAGAACAGCAGCAGCCCGAATAACAGAGCTTTTCTGTTCCTGAACATTTTTCTGTGCGCTTACTTGAACAACGGAAGTAACTTCTTGAATTCGGGAGTGCCTGCCCTGCCCAGCATGTGATATATTACGGTCTCAGCAGGAACTACAAGACATCCCATTGAACGCAGAGCCTCAAGTGCAAGTTTATGATTCTCTTCCGTTCTGCTCCCGCATGAATCAGCAGCTATTACGACATTGAGATTATATTTTTCGAGAATATCAATTGCCGTCGCAAGTACGCAGATATGAGTCTCAACGCCGAATAATATAGCCGTGTCTTTAGTGCCTGATGTGAAACTCAGATTGAGAAACGCATCGCCGAAGCCGGAAGCATCACAGCATGAGAATTCTGTCTTGTCGATTATGCTTGTTCCTTCTGGGATTAAATTTTTGAGCTCGGGAAGTGTTGAGCCTATGCCTTTTGGGTATTGCTCAGTTACGATTAACGGCACTGATAATTCACTTGAAGCAGTGAGCAGACGCGAAGAATTTTTTATCACTTCATCTTTATTATATATGGCGGGCATTAAACGCTCCTGAATATCTATCATTAACAGGAACGAAGAACGAGCCTTTATTGACCTGCGCACAGTTTAAAAACCTCTCAGTCATGAAAAAATTTTTTAGTGAAAGTTATTATATACTATTCATAAAAATTATCATTGAATCGAAAAAGAGAATCAAAACAAGAATCAAAAAAGGCAGAGACGAAATTTTTTTTTCATCCCTGCCCGTGAAAAATTTTTTTTCGTATTTACTTTTTACTTTTTACTTCATGAGCCTCACTCTTTGACCTTCCCTTAAGAGATGAGCCCCGGCCGCCGCAATAATATCTCCGTCCCTCAGAGCTTCGCCGGAAATTTCGATATAGCCGTTATTATGCGGAAAACCTGCTGTTACGGGTATACGGTGAACGATATTATTCTCGTACCGCCACACAAAATTTTCGCTCATTCCTGCGTCATTGATTAACGATGCTGAAGGCACAAGAAATGATGAACTCTCTGATTTATCGCCGCGTACTTCAACTTGAACTGTTGCTGACATTCCCGGAAGAAGTGCTAAACCTTCCTGTCTGGGCATTACCGCCGTTATCGGGAACGTGTTAGTATTCCTGTCTGCCTGAAGAACTATCTCTTTAACAGTGAGGGGAAATACGCGGTCAGGTATTGCATCAAACTTTGCGGTTATGTTCGTAGGCCTTGCGTCAGCTTTCGATGCCCAGATTACGTCATTGTCCGGGACATTAAACACGATTTCCATCATTGATATATCCTGAAGTGAGAATATAGTCTGCTTTGCTGTTACGTCCTGGAAATTTTCAACCATTCTGTCAACGATTACGCCGTCAAATGGTGCTCTCAGTTCCGTATCCCTGAGCGAGTCTCTAACTGTAGCTGTTGCTGCTGCGGCCGCGTCAAGTGCTGATTTTGCCACTTCCATTTGAGTCTTATACGTATCATATGTTGCTTTGGGGATAGCTCCGCCCTTGTAGAGATTCTCATAGCGTCTGAAATTCGCCTGTGCATCGTTATACTGTGATTTAGCTTGTGCCTCATTGCTTCTTGCCTGCTTTAATCTCGTCTGATAGTCTCTTGGGTCTAACGTTGCAAGCAATGCACCTTTCTTAACTGATGCTCCCTTGTCGACTCTGACGGTGTTTAACGGTCCTGATACCCTGAATGACAGATCTACGCGTCTTCCTCCCTGAAGTGTTCCGTAGTAATTCCAGACTCCGCCCTGCCCGCTGTTACGAATCGTTACGGTCTTAACAGGACGTACAACTTCTGCCTTCTCAACTTCTTCTTTCTGACCGCGCAGAATCTCAAGACCATAATATGCACCTACAACAATTGCAATTAAAACTATTGCACTGAAAAATTTTCTCATGAATTTATTACTCCTCCTTCACTTACTCATTCATTAATCATCATCATCATCGGGGCTTGGTACACCGTAAGCAATAGCCGTGCATACAGGAATAAATATCATTGTCAGCACTGTACTTACTGTTAAGCCTCCCATAATAGTAACTGCCATAGGTCCGAACATGCTGTCCCAGATTAACGGAACCATTCCCAGAACCGTAGTAACCGCTGACATTGCAACCGGCCTAAGTCTGCTTACTCCTGTATCTACGATTGCCTGATACCTGTCTTTGCCCGATGCAAAATCACTTGCAACCTGGTCTAATAAAACGATTGAGTTTTTCGCGAGCATTCCTACGAGGCTCAATATTCCGACTATAGACAGGAAATCAAGAGGCTTATGTGCCATTAACAGACCTACAGCTACACCGATTACGATTAACGGAATCGAGAAGAATATGATAAACGGCTGTCTGAATCCGTTGAACAGGAAGACCATTATCGTGAACATTAATAACAGGCATGGCATGAAGAGTTTAGACATTCCATTCATTGCATCAGCCTGGCTCTCTTCTTCTCCGCCCCATTCAAATCTGTAACCTTCGGGCAATGGAATAGCTTCAATCTCAGCGCGTATTCTGTTCTGCATACCTGATATATTGCTTCCCAGAGTAACATCACTTGCCACAGTGAGAACGCGTCTTCTGTTTCGCCTCATCAATATATTATCTTCAACTGAAAGCTCAAGGTCAGAAATCAGCGTACCGAGTGCAACAGTTTCGTTTGCGGCCGGTGCCCATATCGGCAATGAATGAAGGCTTTCGATTCTGTGTCTTTCTTCTGGGACTAAGCTGAACAATATAGATAAAGACCTGTCTCCGTCTCTGAATTCCCCTACAGGAAGTCCTGTTGTGCCTGCGAGAATTGCATTGTTTATCTGCGGGCGTGTGAGTCCCAGACTCTGCATTCTGTCTTTTCGTACCTGCGGACGGAACACTGTTACGGGGTCGCACCAGTCAAGCCTCACGTTATTATGTATGGGGTCTTCTTCCATTATTTTGCGTGCATTGTCTGCAAGGTCTCTCAGGACTTTGGGGTCATCACCGTAAAATCTTGCTTCGATTACGGGTGCCATGCTGCTGCCTTTCGCGAATAACTTGCATACACCAGT
>JAFPWQ010000131.1 GCA_017394925.1 Synergistaceae bacterium | reverse complement strand
GGGCAGACAAGAAATATATTCCGACATATGCAGGTCAGCGTGATCTTGAGTATGCGCGTAAAATTCTCGAACTGAAAGACTCACTTGATGCTGAACTCGCAGACATAATTAAACGTGATATAGGCGTTCTCAACATCGGACTTCCGAACATGAGATGTACTTTCATGCTGCCTAAAACACTTCCGGCCTTCAATGCGAAATATCCGAACGTGAAAGTAAATATCTTTGAGGGTACAAGCGCAATGATTGATAAAAGACTTCTTGACGGCGATATTGATTTAGCGTTCTACAGCAAGCCACATAAAGAGAATGTGCAAATTGAGTACGAGACATTAGCGCATGAAGAGCTGCTCATATGCACGTGCCATAATCACAGAGTAAAAGCATCATCTGTGAATGGTCATATAGAACTCTCAGCACTCAAAGATGAAAGACTTATATTATTATCGCCCGAACAGAGGACAGGACAAATATCACGTCATTATCTTGAGAAGAGCAGTATATCCCTCGCGAATTCAATCACGACTAACAATATGCCCGCAGTAATATCGCTTACAGAACAGGGCTGGGGAGTTTCATTCATATTCGAGGCACATTTGCGATGGCATTCACCCGTTCCCAAGATTGACACATATAGTTTCGGGGATAAGCATGTGATCTCAGATTTCGTTGCGGCATACAGGAAGGGCAGTTACATCCAGAAATATGCACGCGAGTTCATAAATCTCGTGAGAAAACTTTACGAGTGAATCGGCAAATGAATCAGCAGACCTCTTCAGTTATTTCGTTTTTGTTCTCGTGAATCTGTCTGAGAATCTCAACGGCAACTTCAAGCGCACGTTTACCCTCATAGCCTCCGACAACGGGCTGCCTTCTCTCCTTCACGCACCTGATGAAATCTGCAAGCTCAAGTTTCAATGGCTCACTCTTCGGGAACACTGGACACTCGCGAATCTCAACCTGTCCTTCGGGGTTATTCACACAGCGTGAAATCTGCACGGTCTGAAGCTCATAGTTAATCGTAATCTGACGTTCACGTTCTACGATTTCAAGCTGTCTGCATTTTTTCTCTGCACATCTGCTCACGAGTATATGCGCAAGTACTCCGTTCTCAAATGTTATCTGCGCGTCTGCAATGTCTTCATGCTCTGAGTATATACATGCACCGGTTGCGGCAATGCGTGAGATTTTAGACTTCACGAGGGACATAATAATATCTATGTCATGAATCATGAGATCAAGAACAACTCCGACATCGTTAATGCGTCCAGTGAAAGGCCCTGTACGGCGTGAATCAAGATATACTGGTGTGCATTGCATCTGTGAGATATAACGAATGGCACTGTTGAAGCGTTCAATATGTCCGACCTGAAGAACTAAATCATTCTTTGCGGCAATGTCTAATAATTCTCCGGCCTCTTCCGGTCTCATTGTAACGGGCTTCTCAACGAGTACATGTATTCCTGATTCGAGTGCTGCCTTTGCGATCTCGTAATGCTGACTCGTGGGTACTACGATTGAAATTGCATCGGGTGATTTCTTTGCGATTAATTCTTCGAGTGAACTATACGCCGGGACTCCGAGATTGCCGCCGATGAAATGTGCGCGTTCAAGATTGCTGTCCGCTACTCCTGCAAGTCTCGCGTCAAGTAATTCCGTGTATATTCTTGCGTGATGCTGTCCGAGATGACCCACACCGATAACGCCGATTTTTACGGGTCTTTCTGTCCTGTCTGTCATGATTGAAAAATATCATTCCCCTGCGAAAATATTTTATTATACTTATCACAGAGTCATTAATTTTTGTGGCATAATAATAAAAAATTTTACGGAGGTGTTTATTCATGACTAAGAATGAAATCATTGCAAAAGTCAAAGAATTAATTGCGGCTCCAATGTGCAACCTGAATTAAGAGCTGCTGCTGAGGCATATTTAAATGACCAGAGCAAAGCAAATATCGATTCGCTTCTCAATATGCTTGATAAGTATGTTAGTTCTCTTGATGAGACGCTTGCATTCGCTGAGTCAGACACGGGCAAGAAAGTTTTCGGTGAAGAAACCGCTGCGAATATGGTGAAACTTGGCCGCGAACTTAAAGCCAAAGGCGAGAAATATTGCTTCTGTCCTGCGTGCCAGGCCGGAGCTGCAATTTACCAGAACAAAGAGAGTCTTTAAGGCAAAAATAAAACCCTGTCTTTAACGGCAGGGCTTCTTTTTATCGTTCGTTATTCTGAATCTGAGTCCGAATCTGAATCTGAAATTTCAAGAATGCCTTCATCATTATCATCTGTCATTGCGTCTTGCGGTTCATCATTTACGCTTTCGTCATCGTCATCATGATTCATTTCGCCTGTCTCAGGAACGAATCCGATTCCTTTCCCGACTTCGGTCATGATTTGCTTCACTATTTCGTCCTGTAATGCTTTATTCTCAGATAATAATTTTGCTACGGTCTCTTTTCCCTGTCCGAGTGTCTCGCCTTTATACGTCAGCCATGAGCCTTTTTTATTTATCACGTTATAGTCAATGGCCATGTCGACAACAGCAACGCCCGTAGGAATTCCCTTTCCGTAAATTAAACTTGCATGTGCGATTCTGAAAGGCGGAGCGAGTTTATTCTTCACGACCTTTAAATATAACTCATGCCCGATAGTAATATCTCCCTTTTCGAGTTTCTTCCCGCGTCTGACTTCAAGCCTCACTGACGCATAAAACTTTAATGCACGTCCTCCCGTTGTCGTCTCACTTGGTCCGGGCGCATAACCCGTTGAGATCATAGCGCGTAACTGGTTTATGAAAATCACGATGCAGTTTGTCTTCGCGATTATTGATGCTAATCTCCTGAGTGAATATGACATTAAGCGTGCCTGAAGTCCAAGCTGACTCTCGCCTATTCTGCCGTCAATTTCTGCCTGAGGTGTTAATGCCGCAACTGAATCAACAACGACAATATCAACTGCTCCGGTTCTCACCATCTGATCCAGAATATATAACGCTTGTTCTCCGCTGTCGGGCTGTGCGAGATATAAATTCTCAACGTCAACGCCGAGTGTCATGGCCATTCTTGGGTCTAATGCATGTTCAGCATCAATGAATGCCGCAATTCCTCCTGCCTTCTGAGCCTCTGCTACTGCACATAATGCTATCGTTGTCTTGCCGGAACCTTCCGGGCCGAATATCTCAACTATTCTTCCTTTGGGATAACCGCCTATTCCGAGTGCAACATCAAGAGGCAGTACACCGCTGGGAATGACTTCGACATTTTTCTTTGCGGTCTCACCAAGACGCATTATTGCACCTTCGCCGAATTTACTGCGGATGTCTCCGATTGCTTCAGCTAAAATTTCTTCACGTGTCTGTGCCGGTTTCTTTGCTGCTTTAGCCAGAGTAATCACGCTCCTGTTTATGAGTCTAAAATTTTTGTGCCTGATAAGTATAACACCTTAGAGAGTATGAATAGCCTTCCACAGTTCACACAATGCAAATCTAACTGCCCTCGTTCTTACTTCTCCGCGATTGCCCGGAAGAATCTTCATGAACGAATGCGATTCGCCTTTACGTGATGCAAGTCCGAACCAGACAGTCCCGACAGGCTTTGATTCACTCCCTCCGTCAGGGCCTGCTATACCCGTTGTTGATACTGCATAATCTGAATTATAAACTCTCAGTGCTCCTTCTGCCATTTCAATTGCACATTCAGAACTCACTGCTCCATGAGCCTTTAGCGTTTCATCTTTCACGCCGAGAATTTTCATTTTTGCCTCGTTGCTGTACGTTACGCATGAGCCGTTAAAGACCTGAGAACTTCCTGCTATATCTGTCAGTGCAGACGCAACCATACCTCCCGTACATGACTCAGCACACGCTATCTTAATATCCTTCATGCATGATTCATAGAGCACAGCTTCCGCCGGTGAATAGCAGCCTCTGGGCAATACATAATCGAATCGTGAGCGCGTTAATCTCTCTGCATTGTCGACTCGTTCAGGTTCACCGCGTATTATCAGTTCAACCTGTGGGAATGCAGGCAGGATTGACACATGAAGACCTGAATCATTAATCACTTCGGGAATCTTTGCGGCTATGCTCATCTCAGGCAGTCCGAGAATGATTACTGATGCCCACGCGTAATTTTTATTCACAGGCGAAAATACTTCGGGAAGTTCCTGACGTACCATTGATTCATATTCCATTGGGACACCGGGAAGAGATATTACGGTTGTGCCTTTAAGCGTGAATTTTATTCCCAGTGCCGAGCCTGTAGGGTTATATACTGCCTGTGATGATTCTGGAATCATTGCCTGAGGATTTCTTGTGCGTTCAAGCCTCGCTAATCTTTCGGGGTCATCTTTTACGCGTTCGAGAATCTTATCGTAGAGTGCGTTATCCATGAGTGAACAGCCTAAATACTTTGCGATTGCATAACGTGTCTTGTCGTCATGTGTAGGGCCTAAACCGCCGGATACGATTAACAGGTCAGTATT
>JAFPWQ010000130.1 GCA_017394925.1 Synergistaceae bacterium | reverse complement strand
CCTCTTCATGCACTTCTTCTTTGTCTTTCTGCGCATTCTTTGAGACCATGATATATAAAGCTCCGTCATCATCTTCGGGGACAATATCATTAAAGCCCTGAGAGATTAGAAATTTATTTATCTCCGGCCAAAGTACCGGACTGTCAATGAGAATTTTAATCTCTTCGTCATCGCCATTAAGAGCATCCTGTATGAGTCTGACAGCTTCATTTGCAGATTTGCCTGCAGCGTTTAAGGTCAGCATATTATTTTCATCACCTGAGAAATTTTTGATGTATATTATAGAGCAAAGGGGGAATAAAATTTTATGATAGTCTTCGTGAAAAATAAAATACTCGTCATGAATAACACATACGATTTTGATTCTGAATATATTAAATCACATCACGGTCTCGATATCATAAATTGCAGTGAAGAATTGCCGCCTAACTGGAAGAGTTTAACATCATGGATTAATGTCAGCGAATCATTTCAGCTTATGCCCGGCGAAGAATTAACCGGCCTTCGTGAGTTATGGCACATACACGGCGATGAAGTTTTTATGACTGCAGGAAGTGCATTGCAGTTCTCGGAATGGTTCAGGAACGCAAAAGTATGTTCACACTGCGGAGGAAAGATTAAGCCCAGTGAAAATGATTACGGGAGAGTGTGTGAGACATGCGGAAGTGTTTTCTATGCGCCGATTTCACCGGCAATAATCGTAGCTGTTGAACGTGATGACAAGTTATTACTCGCGCATAATAATGCATGGCCTGATGAACGTTACAGTGTGATTGCAGGTTTCGTTGAGCCTGGAGAGACTCTCGAAGACACTGTGAGACGTGAAATATACGAAGAGGTTATGATTCATGTTGACGGGATAAAATATTTCGCTTCACAGTCATGGCCTTTTCCGCATTCACTTATGCTTGGGTTCACTGCGAGATATTCTTCAGGTGAAGTTAAGCCTGACGGAAATGAAATAGGCAGTGCAGGATTCTTTTCACCCGAAGAGATTGTGCACATGAATATACCCGACAAGGCGAGCATAGCCCGAAGGTTAATCGATAATTTTCTGAGCAGGCATTAACCTTCGAGAATACGGACTCCTGAATCCCAAAGTGATTTTCTCAGTGATTCGGGAGCTTCCTTGCTGAGAACTATTTGCGGCAGGAATGTTCTGTTTTCACGTGAGGCTTCAGCTTTCAGTTCGTTCATTGCTTCCTCAAGATTCACAAGAAGATTGTCTTCGTTCTTGGGGGTGAACCGGGCTATAAAACAATGTTGTCGTTCTATGAACATTCTTATAATGTGTATTGAAAAGTTATTAGTTTCTTTAAGGCTTTCAGTAGTTAATCGTTTGTGCAAAAGACGGAAAGACCAGCGCAGTCCGGGAATTTTCTTGAGCATACGTTTTATCCCGGCATGTTGTGATGTAACTATCCTTGAGAAAAATTTGCATTTAAGGTTATGCCTGTGCACATAAGTATTCATTAGAATTTCAGATAAATATCCGTAAGTTCTTGCGTGTTCTTCATCATCACCGTCAAATGATATTCTGTCTTCAACCTTAGAAAGAACATCAAACAGCCACGTACAATAATCATCAATCAATTTGCGCCTGGCTATGAGCATGTTACACGCTGAATAATGATTCACTTCCAATGCATGAAAAAGTGCCGGAAGATAATCGGGATAATATTCTTCAAGTACTTTATGTATCGCACGAATATCTTTTAACTCTACATATGCTTCAAAGAATTCTTCTACGCTTATATCAAGAGTATTAATATTAGGATAAGGCAGAATAATATCATGATGTTCCAGTTCGTGAATAATATTTTGTTTTGTAACTGATGATTTCACAACTTCACTGTATGTAACACCAAGACTCCAGTAGTCATTTTGATTCTTGTCCTGCATATCATCGAACTTGCTGAAGTAACGCCTGTAATGACACAATCCCTGAATATCAGCATCGCAGTTCTTCCACATGGCATAAAGCGCAGTCAGCTCACAGTAATTCGGATTCTTCAGCGAAATGTTATCGGGGTTATCGTTGTCATGCAAATACCCTTCCCATTGTCCGTTACGTTCTGCGTTCACTTGAATCTTTTTGCAGTAATCAGGAATCTCAAAGTCAATCTTCTTGTGTGTAGCTACATACACTTCTACACTTGGCTCTGTATTATGATCGCTCTGTTCGGTCAAATGAATCAAGCTCCTTTCCGTTGAGATTATATCATTGAAATATCCTGTAGTTCTCGAATATGAACCATTCAGGAGATTTCAATCCGTTAATGTCAACAAATTCTTTCACTCTTCCGGGAACCTGCGCAACTAAATCCGTCTGCCTCGTGTCGAACATACCTGCATTCCCGAACGCAAGTACCCAGTCCGACAATGCAAGTCCCGTTATGTACGGTGAGTGGGACAAGTCCGAAAGACCAGAATCGACTCGTGCAAGGTCAACACTCACTACAGGTGCACACTCACGGAAGAGTTTATGCCAGTCAATATTATTCCTCAATCGTGAGTCCGAAGGCGCAATCAGAATGTCATCTCCTGAATTCATCACGGGCAGATTTATACATCCAAACGGCATGGCATGACCCGAATACAGCCAGTCATGAGAGCTTGCATCACCGTCAGGAAGAGACTCAAGCATGAGATTATGTGAAAGACGCGCGAATAATTTCATGCTGTTATTCCTTTCCGCACTGAGCAAAATAATTTTTCGTTTTCCGTTTAACGCCTTTAATGCAAAAAATTTATTCCTGAATTCACGTTCTCTCATTGAGGCCATTAATGACCCAAGAAGATTATATTTCGATTCATGATTTATGCCTGCACTCTCACTGAATGAATACGCATGTGATAAGTCCGGCATGACCTCGCAATCACGAAGAATGAGCCTCAATTTTCCGGCAATGTCTCCGAGCCGCCAGCTTGATGAGCCGGTCATATTTCCCTGATACAAT
>JAFPWQ010000129.1 GCA_017394925.1 Synergistaceae bacterium | reverse complement strand
GTGTATTTTGGTCTTGCCTTTTCGAGAAGTGAATCAATGAGTTCAAAATCATTTTTATGAGCTTCGGCATAAATCAGAGTGTCGAGAATCTCATTGTGATTGATGAATTCATTTGCGTCATTCGATTTGGGATTATATGTGAAAGTCTGCATTTATAGTTTTGCCCTCCTTCTTGCAGGTCAGAGATTCATATTTGCATGTGAAAGTCTTTCCTGTCAGAAAATTTTCGTTGATTATAGCACCGTTTGACAAAAATTATGTTTGTGCTATATTTTTTCACACTGACTTAAGGCCCCGTAGCTCAGTGGATAGAGCGACTGCCTCCTAAGCCGTAGGTCGGGTGTTCGAATCACCCCGGGGTCGCCATTAATACATGCAAAGCCTGCCTGATGAATCATACCAGAAAAGGAGCCCGGATAATCGCAAATGTCTCATGAAGAAAGCAAACTCACAATCCTGCGCAGAGAAGTCAATCCTGTTTTCCTGACCGCAAGATCCTGTTTAAGAATCAGTGCTAAAAACGGTGATGCAAAAGCTCAAAAATTATTAGACGTTTTGAAGTTCGATTCCATTCATACAGACAAAGATGCAAAATTCCCCAAAGAATTTGAGAACATACAGAAACAGTTAATGCTGGGCTTTTCAGTCATAATAGAAATGAGATTCGAGGCAACAGAAAATTATCTCAGGCATTCGGGAATTCATCAGCTTATGGATCTGCCCTGCGGTTACACTTCAAGAGGTTTAAGGCTTGCGGGAAAAAATTTCAGGTATTACGGCTTTGATCTTCCTGCTGTTATCGATGAATTTCTGCCTGCGGTTACAAATTTCCTCAGCCCTGACGATATGAAATCGATTCATTATTCATCAGTTGATGCAACCAATTATGACTCTCTTCGTAATGCTCTCAAAGGTGCAGAAGGTGAAATTCTAATCACAACTGAAGGATTGTTAATGTATTTCACTCAGCAGGAACTCGAAGAAGTTTTCCGTAATATTCATAAAATACTCGGTGAATTCGGAGGCCGATGGATTACACTCGACAGGCAGCTTGCCATTAAAACCGATGAGATTCAAAAAGTCATTCTGGAAAATTCCCCTGAGAGCAGCAGTGAGATAGTCCGCAAATCGTTCAAAGCCAGCTCACTTGATATTCCTGATAATGTACTCTTTGCTGAGGATGAAGCAAAAACGAGAAAATTTATCAGTGATATGGGCTTTGATTTAACATTAGAGCCTGTGAAAAAATATATTCCTGAGAGATTGCATTCGCTTGATGAATTACCTGATGAGCATAAGAGTGCTATACGCAGGATTTTAGAGAGTATGTGCTATTACGTGATGACTCCGCGCAGGACAGGCTCATTAAATGCAAATCATTCTGAGGGCAAAAAGTTTTCATTAAGATACGGCATCATCGGCGGAACTCTGAAATTCACTCTCAGCGGAAGACTTGATACTATCTCAGCACCGGAATTGCTTGATACATTCAGGAGCAAACATGACATCCAAAACGTTGAACTTGATATGCATGACCTGGATTATATTTCATCGGCTGGTCTTCGTGTCCTGCTGATAATCTATAAGGCACTGCCCGCAGGAGGATTCAAGATGCAAAATATAAAACCTGCTGTTCAGGAAATATTAGAGACAACAGGATTCGATTCTATCCTTCGCGGATAGAGCGACTGCCTCCTAATTAAAATGAATGATTATTAAAGAATGAGGCTTGACAAAATGCAAAATCGCGTTACAATTGGCTAGACTATTGTTATCTTCTCAGATACCTTAAGAATTTTCTAAAGTGAATTGATTATTTTCATATATTAGCACGCTTAAAAAGAAGTATTTACACCTTCCTTTGGAGCAGAGATTTCACGTACTATAATATCTTCGGCAGAAAACTTTCATTCAAAACACCATACATAGTACGCAGGAATGATGGCAGATTTGTGTTTTTTTTTCCATAATAAATAGAGCAGTTGCAGGTTTTGATTATGCTCTGAAAAACGATTATATTCCTGTAGTTGATATGAAAAATTATCCGAACATGTATCTTTATGATAACGAAGTTGGATATATAAACTCATGGGAATATTATTGTGAACAGCCATGCGGAATGTCTCTGGAAGATGCGCTGTCTTCAAGAAAGTATATACTTGGTCGGACTAGTAATTTGCATAAAGAGAATCCGGAAAGTGATTTTAGAAATATTCTTTCGGCCGAAGATCTCCTGAAAGATAATAATTATGAAAGGTTGCTGTACTGGAGAAGACTTTACAAAAAATTTCTGCGGTTCAAACCGGAAGTAACCAAAAGACTTGAAAGCATGACAGCAAGATATAAAGATAAAAGGATTTTGGGAATTCTTGTACGGGGAACAGATTATGCCTATGACAAGCCGAAGAATCATAGTATTCCTCCGACAGCAGAACAGGCGATAGTAAAAGCACAAGAGGTTATGACTGAAAAAAAGTTTGATGCTTTATATCTTGCCACAGAAGATAAAAAAAATAGCCGAGAAATTCAAAGATGCATTTGGTGATAAATTAATCACTATTGATTGTGAATATATTGATTACGATTATGATAAAGCTGGCAGTTTATGTCAATACACTTCAGAAAGAGAAAATGACAGGTATATACGCGGACTTGATTATGTTGTGTCAATGCTTTTTCTGAGTAAATGTCCAGGCTTCATAACTTCATACACAAGCGGTGCTGTAGGGGTGATGTGTTTATCAGAAGGTTTTGATTATCTTTATATATTCAATCTTGGAAGGTACTAATAAAAAATTCCTCCTCTGAAATTCAATTCAGATTCAGGAATTCAATTTGCTTTTACGATTCATCTTTATTTGAAGAATTTTGATGTCGGGAATTTTGCACGTGCTTTATTGATTGCTTTCATTAAATTAGCGCGTATTTCTTCAGGAGGAGTTATGCCTTTAACATTGCCTGCCGTAAAATGATTGCCGATGTATAAAGCTCCGTTCACGATATGCAGGTCATAGGGTGCAAGTTCAGCCTGAAGGTATTTGTCTAATGCCTCGCGTATTCTTGTGATTATTATTTTATTCTCAGGATTATTATTTCCTGATGTTACTGTCATTCCGTCAACCGTGAGTGCTATATTCGTCCCATTCTCTTTGATGGCTGTTCTGAGAATCCCAAGTGAATATTTGCGTTCAATCGGGATATTTCTGTCATGAAGAATTTTCACTGCGGCATTTAATCTTTTGGGAGTCTCCGGGTGATTCATGTATATACCGAATTCGTGAATTGGCTGTTTATATTCCTGGTACATGAAATGCTCAAACAGAGTAATCATTCCTGTAGGCGAATATCCTGCTTTAATCAGCGCATCAAGTCCGAGTCTGTCGGCTTCGGCTTCAAGTTCCATAGTGTAAGAACTCGTGATAGCAACCTGTGCAACCTGCGCGAGTATAATCGGTGCGGCAGAACCTCCGCTGAGTAACATTGCGGCCAGTGCTCCGAGCGTAACTTTATTGCTGTTGGCGGCCATGCGTAAACTGTGCTTTCTGTCAGCGTGAATCATTTCATGTGCCATAACTGCGGCAAGTTCTGAATCAGTCTTAAGCTCATTGATTATGCCTGTCGTGAAGAATATGAATCCTCCTGTAATACAGAATGCGTTCATTTCTTCTGTTTTGACGAGCCGAATCTCCCAGTCAATTCTGCGCTGCATATAAGGCTCAAGACGGTTAAGAATAATTTCAAGTTTTGATTCGATTGCAGGGTCTTTAGTGAGTGGCCATTCCTTTTCGATAAGCTCAACTGCTTTGCGTCCTATCTGACGTTCTTTAGCTAAATCCGGGTCAGGTTCAGCTCCGAATGCAACACTCACAGACAATAACAGAATGACTATAACGTTTAAGAATCTCTTCATGCTAAATCATAGAGCCTCCCATACGTGCATAACTTGCGGCGGCATTTCTTCCGTGAACGCGTGCGGCCATTTGTCCCCTTAAGCCTGATGATAATTTATCGAGTTCATATACTGCTTCGTCCTCTGCTTTGATTATGCTCTCTGCAATTTCGCGGCTCTCCTGAATCAATTCAGGAAGTTCTGCGTCATTGGGATATAGTGTGAGAAGATATTTTCCGAATCCTTCGGGGAAATTATTATTTGCATTCGATGTATCAATGCCTGCGTCAGATAATAAATCTCTCCAGCCGTCAGCTAATAGTTGAAGCTGTGAGATAATATCATCTTTGCGTTCAAGAATATCATATAATGCGTCCATATCACCATCAAGGACGATGGCTTCAAGTTCCACTGAAATCATCGCCCTGAGTGTCCTGCATAATTTAATCTCGCGTGATATTAGCTCTTTTGCCTGAGATAATATCTTATTCGCACTGTTAGCCTGCAAGCGTAAAACTCCTTTTTTGAGGCTGTGCCTGCGGTGCCGGTGTCTTATATGCTGCTGCAGAAGGTGCCGCTGGTCTTGCCTGTGCAGGTGATGATGCTGCTGGCTGTTCGGGCTTTTTGCCTTCGATCTCGTTCATTGCGTTCTGAAGGTCTTTGTCTTCAGGGTGAGCCGCCTGATAGTCCTGCAATAACTGAACGAGTGCATTCTCCCATGTCGCTTTGAGTTCTTCAAGCATCTCACGAACTGCCTTTATATTTTCCGTCTCTTTCTTCATGTTCGCATCTACAAGCTGCTGATACATGTACTCGTATAACTGCATGAGCTTATCTCCCATTTCGCCGGCCTTGTCCTTGTTCAGCGTAACCATGAGTTCACGAATAACTTCCTGCGCTCTGATAATCTCCTTGTTGGCTAAATCATAATCCGGTGATTTTCCGTTCTTCCCTGAAAGTGCAATTTCAGCCGTCCTGCATGCCTTGATTCCTATGTCGTATGTGATGAGGAGTAACTGTTCCTTCGTTGCTGTTGATATTCTCGTGGCCTGATATGTGAACTGGGCATTATTATTATTCATCATCCTGATTGTGCCTCCTGATTTATTTTTTCGCGTTTTTCATTTCCTGCTGTCATTATCGGTCTGTATATCAATCACCTTAAGCACATTTTTTGCTAAACGTCAAGATTTTTCACTTCATGTGCATTCGAGATTATGAACTGCCTTCTCGGTTCTACTTTGTCGCCCATGAGAATATCAAAGTATTCATCAGCAAGGAAATTATCATCAAGTTCAACCTGTTTGAGAATTTGATTCGCAGGGTCCATTGTAGTCTCCCATAACTGTTCAGGATTCATTTCGCCCAGTCCCTTGTAACGCTGTACACTCACCTTTGACGGGTCCGGCGCATTATCGACATGAGAACGTAATTCTTTGTCCGTGTAGCAGTAATTTATCTCTTTGCCGTACTGAACACGGTACAACGGCGGCTGTGCGAGATAAAGATAACCC
>JAFPWQ010000017.1 GCA_017394925.1 Synergistaceae bacterium | reverse complement strand
GACAATGTAGAGTTCGACAGAAATTTATCGTTAATCGCCGTAATTGGCAACGGAATGGGAACGGTGCACGGAGTATTTGAAAAGGTCTTTTCTGCACTTGCCGGCGCAAATGTGAAAGTTCACATGATAGATCAGGGATCAGATGAGGCGAGCATAATACTGGGTGTGTATGACGAAGATTTTGACAGTGCCGTTAATGCTCTGTATACGGCTATGATTCTGAATTGAAGATGCTTAATGTATAATTGAGTTAATTGCATATACAAAAATTCAGAGAAGGGAGAAATTAAACATGCCTCCGAAAAAAAAGACAGAAGACTCATCAGCATTAGAATTATCAGAAGCTGAAGCCCCCAAAAAGAAACCGGGCCGTCCCAGAAAAGTTAAAGCAGAGACAGAAGAATCGATTGAGCCTGTAACATCAGAAGCTCCGAAGAAAGCAACGTGCAAAACTTCATCGAAGACAGCAAAGACAGCAGAAGCAGAATCAGCAGAAGTAAAAGAAGAATCTGTGAATGTGAAAGAAGAGAAGAAAGCACCTGCAAAGAAAAGAACAGTCAAAAAAGAAGCTGTGAATGAAGAGCCGGTAAAAGAGCCTGTGAAAGAAGCACCTGCAGAAGTGAAAGCAGAAAACGCAGAACAGGCAGAGAAAATTAAACCTGCACCGGCAAAAAAGACTCTCACACCTGAACAGCAGGCAAAACTTGATGATCTGTTCTTTAAACTTTGCATGTCCGAAGACGAAGAAGACATACCCAAAGCGATTAAGGCGTTAAAGCTCGGCGCGAATCCGAACGTGAAAGATGCTACGGATAACACAGCAATAATGTGGGCGGCGGGTCAGGGACATCATGAACTTGTGCAGGCATTAATCGAAGCAGGAGCAGATCTCGAAGCAAAAGACCACAACGGACTCACGCCGTTATTCTGGGCTGCTCGTCTGGGCTGGGTTGATGCTGCGAAGGCACTCATAAAAGCAGGAGTGAATCTCAATGTCCCGAACTATACAGAAAGAACGCCTTTAATGGCAGCTGCACGGGCAAAGAATAGTTTTCCTACTTTATTTGAATTGCTGAAGGCCGGAGCTGAAGTAAATCTGCAGGATCGTAACGGTGTTTCTGCCTTGATGTATGCTGTAACAAGAGGAAACGTAAAATCCATAGCTTTATTGCTGAGGGGCGGAGCTGATCTGAAAGTGGTAAACAAAGACGGCGATACTCTTATGCTGAGTGCGGCCATGTCAGGAAATCCGAAACTGATTCTTTCACTCAAGAAAAAAGGTCTGGACATTAACGCTCAGAATCTGAAAGGTGAAACAGCTCTCATGCGTGCGGTGAGATTGGGCAAAAGCAAATTCATGGTTGCAATTGTTGAAGCCGGAGCAGATATAAACATCAAGAATGCAGAAGGCAAAACTGCAATGGATATAGCCGAAGAACTTGAACACCCTGAAAAGGCAGAAGCAATCAGAAATGCAGAAGTGAAATACAAAGCACTTCAGGAGAAACGCGCTAAACAGGCCGCAAAAAGAAAAGCAGCGCAAAAAGGTGCAGGCAATCCAGGCAAGAAGCCCTTCAAGAAAAAGTTTAATAAGCCTGCCGGTGAAGGTGAAAGCAAATCTGAAATTAAATCAGAAAGCAAGCCCGAAAAGAAATCAGAAGAGTAAAAACAATTTCCCCTGTGAAAAATCGCGGGGGATTTTTATTTTTCATTAAACGTAATATAATTTCACTCACAAAATCCATTTCAACAACTCAAAATTTATATTCAGGAGGTACTTCGCAATGAAGAAAAAGTTTGTTGCTATACTTCTCGTTCTTTCCATGACATTTGGATTCGCTTCCGTGTCTATGGCCGCCCCGGTCAAAATCGGAATCTCTATCTGGAGTTCAACGGACACGCTCGGCAGTGAGTGCAAGCGTATGATTGACGCAGCAGCAAAGGCACTCGGAGTTGAGACTCAGTGGGTAGACCAGGCGCATATCTCAGAGCAGGTAACATCAAGCGCAGAGACATTAGCACTTGCCGGGTGCGACGGAATAATCATCTGCAACAGTGCAAGCGCAGAAATGGGAAGCGTAATCAAGACATGCGATGAGAACGAAGTATACGTTGCACAGTTCTTCAGAGTAATCGACAAGGACGCTAACCCTGACGAATACAAGCAGGCATGTGAGTCAAAATATTATGTCGGTGCAGTTCATGAGTCAGAGTTCGATAACGGAAAGACACTCGTGCTCATTCTTGCAGGTCAGAAGGGCTGCCGCAAAATTGGACTCGAAGGCTGGGAACCCGGCGATGCAACGTTCTTAGGACGCTGGGCAGGCTACAAAGCAGGCGTTGAGGCATGGAACGCTGAACACCCAGACGATAAAGTTGTATTGCTTGATCCTCAGTACGGACGCACAACCACAGATACAGGACGTGCAACAGCAGAAGCAATCATCGATGCAAATCCTGACATTGACGCACTCATCGTTGCAGGCGGCGGCGGAGATACATTACTGGGTGCAATCGCGGCAATCGAGGCAAAAGGTCTCACGGGAAAAATCGCGGTTGTCTCAACGGACTTCCTTCCTGACCTTGACGCAAAACTTAAATCCGGCGCAATGGCGGCTGAATCAGGCGGACATTATGCAGATCCTTTCTTTGCGTTCTTAATGGTCTATAACACAGTCAGAGGAAAGTATGAGGCAAAAACTGACGGCTTCCATGATATGGTCTTCCCGTACATGTATGTTGCATCACCTGCGGACTATGAGAACTACGCGAAATTCTTCACAGGAGATCAGCTCCCCTATAACGAGAAAGAAATTAAAGAACTCGCTGAAATGTCATACGAGGATTTAGCGGCGGCATGTGCAAAACTTTCGGTTGAAGATGTCGTATCACGTCATGCGAAATAAACAGGAGCAAATGAATTAATCATCATGAAGATTAACGGAGTCGGAGAAGAATAAAAATTTTTCACCGGCTCCATTTTTTTGTGAATTAATAAAGGAAGTGTTATTCAATGCAGAATTTCAAGAACAGCAGGTTATACGGCTTCATGATTCTTGCGGCTATGGTTCTGTTCTTCTACGCAGTCTTCAAGTTCCTCACGCCGTCAAATTTTGGAAGCCCTGCAAATTTGTATTCATATTTTCAGTCGTCAATAATATATTCAGTCGGCGGATGCGGTTTATATTTCATTGTCGTAATGGGACTATTCGATTTCGCTGTCGGAGCTAATATAGTTCTGTCGTCAATCGTAGGCGTAATTCTCTCGGAGAAACTCGGTTATGTCGGATTCATTATTGGCTGTCTTGGCTGCGGAACATTAATCGGAATCTTAATCGGATTTCTCTACAATCAGTTAAACGTCCCCTCAATGATTGTTACTGTAGGATTAATGCTCGTATTCGAGAGTATTGCGGTCTTCGTAGCAGGAGGAGTAAAGCAGACATTAGACCCGTCATTGAGATTCTTTTCGGGTGCGCCGGGCAATATAATTCTTGCGGCACTTGCATTTGCATTGATGTGGTTCATTCTCAACTACACGAAGATAGGCACGTACTGCAATGCAATCGGCTCAAATGAATTCACAGCTAAGAACATGGGAATTGACGTTAAGAAATATAAGCTCATAGGCTTTATGCTTCTTCACTTCTTTGTCGGAATCATGGCCATACTCACGGTGTCATACGGTACGACAATGACAGCATTAACGGGAATGTCGACAATGAGCCGTAACTTTCAGCCCCTAATGGGAACATTCTTCGGTGTGGCATTCAGGAAGTACGGCAATCCGATAAGTGCGATCGTAATCGGTGAGTTCATCATCGCGATAATCTTCAACGGCTTCGTTGCGTTGGGAGCTCCGACAACGATTCAGAATGTCGTTACGGGTGCGGCGTTACTGCTCATCGTTACGCTGACTGCAAGAGGCAAGCGCGGCTCTGTCGTGAAGTAAGGAGATGTTAAGCATGTCAGAAAACATATTGCTCAAAGCAGAGGGAATCGATAAGCACTTCGGAATAACTCACGCAGTAGACAATGTAAGCATAAATATTAATCGCGGTGAAATTCGCGCACTAATCGGTGAGAATGGATCAGGCAAATCTACGTTCTGTCAGATGTTATGCGGAATATACACGAAAGATGCAGGAACATTCACGCTTGACGGCCATGTTATGAACGTAAAGAATCAGGTTGAGGCCAATAACATGGGAGTATCAATCATAGTTCAGGAAATGGGAACTCTTTCGGGTCTCAGTGTCGCAGAGAATATTTTCTTAGGCCATGAAGAGCCGTTCATGCATCATGGGATTAAAGACACACGCGCAATGATTCATGAGGCACAGAAACTTCTTGATGAATACGGATTCACGAGCATTAGAGCCGGAGCAATGATAGACAACTATAATTTCGAGGACAGAAAATTAGTTGAGATCGTCAAAGCCACATACATGAAGCCGAAAATCTTAATCGTTGACGAGACCACAACGGCATTGTCGCAAAACGGAAGGCTTGAGCTGTATAAAATCATGGACTCAGTACGCGATGACGGAAGAAGTGTAATATTTATCTCTCATGATTTAGGCGAAGTACTCGAACACTGCAATACGATTTCGATTCTCAGGGACGGAGAATATATTGATACAGTGAATGCGTCAGACGTAAACGAAGATGACATCAAACGCTTAATGGTCGGGCGTGATATTGGCAGTGCGTATTACAGGACAGACTACGGAAGAGAAATTAATCCCGAAGTCGTGCTTAGCGTCCAGAACGTAACAGTGCCCGGTCAGATTGAGAACGTGAGCTTTGATTTGCACAGGGGCGAGATACTTGGTTTCGGAGGATTAAGCGAGTGCGGAATGCATGAGGTCGGAAAGGCTGTATTCGGTGCATCATGGGACAGGAGCGGCAGTGTTAAACTTTCAGACGGAACAGAAATTAATTCGATTCCGCAGGCAATTCATCACTCAGTAGCATATGCCTCAAAGGACAGAGACAACGAGTCAATCATCCTGAACGAATCGATTCGCAATAATATAATCCTTCCTTCAATTGATGACCTTGCGAACAATCACGTAATCAGTAACGGAAAACTGAATCGCTTTGCAAAAGAATTTGCCGATAAAATGCAGACAAAGATGCAGGGAATTCATCAGTTCGTGAGCGATTTATCCGGCGGAAATAAACAAAAAGTAGTATTAGCTCGCTGGTTAGGCAAGGGAAGTGATATTCTTGTTCTTGATTCACCTACAAGAGGCATAGACATAAAAGTTAAGCAGGCGATTTATGCTCTGATGTCAGAATTAATTGCGCAGGGAAAATCAATCATCATGATAAGCGAAGAGATTCCTGAATTACTCGGAATGTCTGACAGAATACTAATCATGAAGGACGGAAAAATTAACGGTGAATTCATGCGCAGTGAAACGCTTGACGAAGAAGACCTGATTGCAAAAATGGTATAACGTGATAACAGGAGGTGAATTAAGATGTCGGAAAAAAATGAAAACAGAATATCATTCTTCAGCAGTGATTTATTCAAAGGGTTATTGCCGTTCGTGGGGCTTGTGCTGATTCTCATAATCATGTATTACCTGACTGACGGCAGAATAATGCAGCCAAAGCGATTAAGATTATTATTGTCGCAGGTATATTATCCCATGATTGTGGCCGTGGGCGTATTCTTCGTGATGACGTTAGGCTCAATTGATTTCACAGAAGGCTCAACGTTAGGTGTTGCGTCAATCGTAATATCTGTGCTTTCATTCTACAGCATAACCCTTGCTGTAATCGGCGGCATATTAACGGGTGCATTGATTGGTGCGGTGAATGGATTCTTTCACGTGAAATTCAAACTTCAGAGCTTTATTGTTACTATATGCACGATGTATTTATTCAGGGGAGTATGTGCGTATCTCACGACAGAGACGGCAATCCCTGCGAGCAAGGCATTAAAGGCACTGGACAGCGATAATCTGAAAATTGCAATTACGCTTGCTGTGTTAATCATCGCATACTTCCTGTTCAAGTTCACG
>JAFPWQ010000128.1 GCA_017394925.1 Synergistaceae bacterium | reverse complement strand
GTTATCGTGATTGCGTTCGGAGCGGCGATGATATATTTCGTGAAGGACGTAAGGCGCGTAATCAGAACGGATGTAGGTTCGGCATATGTTCCGATGTTCATAGGCTGGTGCATAATCATCACAGGAGCAAGCAAGTTATTATACTCACTGTTCAGCAAATCGAAAGAAGAAGGCAAAAAGATAGTTTTCGATCAGGATTTCTTCGGCGGGATCGGGACAATAATCTTAATGGTGCTGTACATGATTGCGTTTCAGCCCATCGGATTTGTTGTATCAAGCGCAGTATATTTATTTATCCAGATGTTAATCTTCAGCGACAGGACTAACAGAAAAATAATTCTCTTTGCAGTCGTTTCTGTATTGCTTCCTCTTGCTGTCGATGCATTATTCGTTTACGTAATTCATATGCCTTTGCCTGTGGGCGTATTTGGATTCTAGGAGGTGTGATTCAGAATGGTAACAGCAGCATTAGCTAACGTATTCAATCCTATATGCTTATTCTTAATCTGGGTCGGAACAGTTATAGGGATAATATTCGGATCAGTTCCCGGACTCAGTGCAACAATGGCCGTTGTCTTATTCCTTCCGATGACATTCTCACTTGAAGCTACACGCGGAATTGCTTTGCTCGTTGGTCTCTACATGGGCGGCATATCAGGCGGATTAATCTCGGCGATATTATTGAAGATACCCGGCACTCCGTCATCAATATCGACAGTGTTTGACGGCGGACCAATGGCAGATAAAGGTGAAGCAGGACGCGCATTAGGTGTAGGCATTCTATATTCGTTCATCGGGTCTATTCTGGGAATACTTGCGTTAATGTTCATCAGTCCGTTACTCGCTAAAGTGTGCTTGCTTTTCGGACCTGCGGAATATTTTTCGGTTGCTGTGTTCTCACTGACGATCATAGCGGCACTCTCAGGTAAGGACATGCTCAATGGATTAATTGCAGGCTTAACGGGAATAGCGTTATCGATGGTCGGAATGGCACCCATAGACACGAAAGTAAGATACACATTCGGAAATTACCAGTTACTTAATGGATTCGATATTACGGTTCTCTTAATCGGAGTATTCGCTGTAACGGATATAGTTCTTGCAGGATTCGGACGCAGGACATTATCACAGAGGCTCGAACAGAAAAAGTATAAGCTCAAAGGTTACGGCATCTCAATGATTGAATTCATACAGCAGATACCCAATGCAATAATCTCGTCTATAATCGGAATCATAATCGGAATACTGCCCGGCATAGGAGGAAGTACGGCAGGACTGTTAGCATACACTGCAGAAAAATCGCGCTCAAAGCACCCTGAAAAATTCGGAACAGGAATCATTGACGGCATAATTGCGTCTGAGTCATCGAACAACGCAGTCATAGGAGGCTCATTAGTTCCGCTGTTATGCATGGGAATTCCTGGCAATACAGTTGCGGCTGTCTTCTTAGGCGGTCTGTTAGTGCACGGAATAAATCCCGGTCCGTTGATTTTCGACAAGAGCGGCGTTTATGTCTACGGAATATATTTTGCGTTAATCGTTGCGAGCGTCTTCATGTTAATCTTTGAGCGTCTCGGACTTCGTATATTCGCAAAGTTACTCGACATTCCCAAGCATATATTATTGCCGATTATCATGTTGATGTGCTGTGTATGTGCATATTCAAGCAACAGCAGAGTATTTGATGTTCAGTGCGTATTATTCTTTGCTATGCTGGGCTTAACGTTCAAGTGTTTCAGGATTCCTAGTACGCCGTTAATCATTGGGTTCATACTTGGCTCAATGTTCGAGGAGAATTTGAGAATGGCATTGCAGGCTTCACATGGAGACTGGATGATCTTCTTCACGCGTCCGATTTCGTGTGCATTCTTAATCATCGCTGTAGTCTTCTGCACATACACGGTCATAAGCAATCTGAGAGCAAAGCATAAGGCCGAGCTTGAGGGTAAAGAATATCATGAACCTGAAGAAGGAGAGCTTTAGAATTCAGCGTTAAATTATGACCCTGCGGAGTAATATTCGCGGGGTTATTTTTTATGTTAAACTTGAAGCAATCACATATGATTTGAATTAGGCAGGAGGTATACGTATACATTGCAGACTTATATTTTCATGAAGGAGGAATAAATCTTGTATCAAATACTCATACACAACGGAACAGTAATAGATCCTGCAAATAATATTCATGATGAATTTGACATTGCAGTTGATGACGGAAAAATCTCACTGGTTGAGAGCAGTATTAACGCCGAAGCCGTAAATGACATTGACGCCTCAGACTGTATCGTTACGCCTGGACTTATAGATCATCATGCGCATGTTTACCCGTTAGCTAAAATCGGAATTCCTGCTGAGAGTTTATGTTTCAGTTCGGGAGTTACTACAGTTGTTGATGCAGGCAGTTCCGGCTGTGATACGTACATGCGTAACAGGAATTTCATTCAGACATCAAAGCTCACAGTGAAAGCATACATCAATGTCTGCTCAACGGGACTTGATTCACTTCCTGTAAAACTTGAAGATGTTGACCCTTCACACTTTGACGAAGGAAGGATACGCGAAATTTTTTCGGAGGAACACGATAATCTTTTAGGTCTCAAGTTACGCACAAGCAGAGAAATAGTTCGTGAATTAGGCTATGAACCATTAAGGCAGACAATAAAACTCGCGGATAAACTTAGACTTCACGTTATGATTCACTGCACAAATCATCCCGGCGAAATGTCCGAACTCCTGAGCTATTTACGTCCGGGTGATGTCTTAACTCATATGTACATGAACAAGGGCAGTACGATTCTGAATCCCACAGGCCATGTGTGCAAAGAGGCACATGAAGCACGTGCAAGAGGCGTAATCTTTGAGGCGGCAGATGCAAGAGCGCATTTTTCGTTTGAAGTGAGTGAACCTGCAATCAAAGAAGGCTTTTATCCCGACATAATAGCGACTGACTTAACGAAGCTGAGTATGAATCTCAGACCTACAGCATTCAGCATGTCGAATCAGATCTCGAAATAAATTACACTCGGCATTCCCGAAGATGAAGTGTTCAGAATGACAACGATTAATCCTGCAAGACACATGAAAATTGATGACAGAGCCGTAAGTCTTACTGTCGGATACCCTGCTGATATTGCGGTATTCAGGAAAGAAGAATTTATGACACAGTTCGGCGACAGGACATTTAATGACTCGTCTGTGCAGTTGCGTTACGGGAAATACGTTTACAGGTGCGTTATGACAGTTAAGAACGGCGAAGTAGTTTACCGTGATGTGATGTTCTAAAGCATTATTAATATGCAAAAGCCTCCTCATTAACGGGGAGGCCTTAATTTTTCGTAAATCGCTGAAAATTTTCGTGAATTTTTATTCTTCGTCCATACCGTCCTGATAGAACTCGCCGAATAATTCCTTGAGTGAAGGCATATCTTCAGGAATAGGACGTGCTACCCACGTAGTATTCATATAGTGCTTGAGCGTGATGTTCTCACTGACGATATTACCGCCCCATGTGCCGCAGCCCATTGAGTTTGTCGGAGGCATACCGTTTGTTGCACTTCCAGCATTGCCGCGGTTGTTCGGC